>JASFGN010000437.1:0-3909 GCA_050123735.1 Desulfobacterales bacterium
CCGATGGTCTGGTCGATAATGTCTTCAAGTGTTTTGGGCTGGTGGTAAAAAGACGGCACCGGTGGCAGCAGGTGGGCCCCCATTTCAGCTGCCAGGGTCATCAGGCGCAGGTGTCCCACATGCAGCGGTGTTTCCCTGACCACCAGCACCAGTTTGCGCTTTTCCTTCAAGGTGACATCCGCCGCCCGAACCAGCAGGTTTTCATTATAGGAATTGGCAATACCCGAAAGCGATTTAATGGTGCAGGGCACGACCACCATACCTGCTGTCAAAAACGACCCGCTTGACAGAGACGCGGCCATGTCCTTGTGGTCGTAAACAAAATCCGCCATCGCTTCGACGGCATCGGGATGGTAGTCGGTCTCGATTTCAATGTTTAAACGGCCCGCCTTGGAGATGATCAAATGGGTTTCAAAGTCGGTTTCTTTGAGCAATTCCAGCAAGCGAACGCCATAGGTGACCCCGCTGGCACCGGATATGCCGACCACAATACGTTTCGTCATAAACACCTCTTTCGGGAATTTCAGTTATATTCGATAATGTTTAATTGAACAAATGATTTTGGATTAAAAGAGTATCGTTTTTGGTTTTCGCCAAGGAGTTGCTAAACGAGATCATGCTTCGCTGACGAGCCGGGCCAAAATCATATCCACTAAAATTTCACTGTGCCGGATAATCTGCCGGATGGCTTCCGGCGACAGATTGTCCCAATGAATCCCGGCCGTGACGACCACCTGGGTTTCAAGCGCTGCGGCCAGGATTTCGGCTGTTGCCTTGACCAGTTCGTCCTCCTTGTGGCCCAGCAGGCAGATAACAGATGCGCTGGCACTGGTTATTTCGGGATCCTTCAGGCTCGGGCGCGGCTGGGCCACCGCCACGGCGCCGATATGGGGTCGTTCTCCGCCCCAGATAGCGACCAGCACATCAGCGCCGATTAATCTGACGCTGGCGGAAAGATTATACGCTTCTTCCTCGGTATGGACGGTAAACTCCCGGCTTTCCATTTAAAATATCTCCGATGCGGCCGAGATAATTGCCTGTGCGAAGACCTCATCTTCCATATTGGCCGGTATTTCAACGATGCTGATATCGGGTTTCAACTGCCGGCGCAGCGTTTCGACAAATAGCCTGTCTTCCTGCGGGTCGTAAGTCGGATTCTCCGGGCTGTCCACCGAAGACCAGCCATTTTGGGGTATGACGACGCTTACCGGGCCGGTCGCTTGATTGAGTTTGGCGGCAAAAACGCCGGCAACTTCTTTGAGCTCAGCGCTTGATAAGCGTATCCAGGTTCTGAATTTGTCCAGATCGTACTTGCGGCGCTCATGATATTCCGGCTTATATTTTGATTTGGCCGGCGTCATGTGATTGACACTGCAGGTTGATATGATCTGAGGGATACCGGCCTTACCGGCTGTTTCCAGGCGATGGGGGCCGGCGTCGCGCATAAATCCGTACAGATGTTCGCCGACACCGCCCGGGGCCAGGTCAACAACACCCTGAAAAAAACCATCGGCAATCATATCTTCCATGGCCCGGTCGCCGATGCCGGCGGCCGAGAATCCGATAACCTGGAATCCTTTGTTCTCGAGGCCGGCGCGCACGGCGCTGGCACATCTTTCACAGGGCCCCAGCATGGTCAAAGCAATGGCCTTGCCTTCACCGGTTTTGGCTGATGTGATTTTACCCAGCACCATCCCGGCCAGGGCTTCGGCGGCGCGATCCATGACATTTTTGAGCATATTGCTGACGCCGGAAATTTCGATCACCGAATGGAATAGGGCAATATCACCGGTGCCGATATAGCGCGTGGCCAGCCCCGGCAAAGCAGCCGTAGAAGATATCATCACCTTGGGGATGCCAAAGGGCAGCGAACGCATCACCTCGGTGGCCATCAGCGTGCCGGTCGAGCCGCCGATGGCAATCACCCCGTCCAGTTTGTTTTCAGAGAGCAGGCCCGCCGCACTGCTCGAGGCGCCTGCCATCATCACATTGGTGATCTGTGAACGGTTGCGTGAATTGCGAATTTCTTCAAAACTGCTGCCGCCGGCTGCCGCAACACGCTCCGGTGGAATGTCTGCACCGGATGGCGCGTCAGCGCGCATGGAGATATCCATCAGCAGGGTGTTAAGACCCAGACCCTTTAACCTTTTCACCAAATAATTGGTTTCCAATCCTTTGGTATCCAGGGTTGAAATAATCAGTGCTGTTTTTTCCATCAGATTTCAGTGGGATAGCTCACGCAAATATGCTAGCCTGAAAATTTAAACTATAAAATCTTCTTAGCGACTTTGCGTCTTTGCGTGAGGCTAATTCAGACTATCCACTTTCCTGCTTTACTTTCTCAGCGATCATTTTTTTCAAGGTCTCTTTATTGACCTTGCCCGAGTCACCGACAGCCGGAAATTCGGAAACCACCTCCAGCCGCTCCGGCAGTTTGTACATGGCCAGCTGTTTGCCCTTTAAAAATTCCACCATTTCTTGGAAGGTAAAATCCTGGCCGGCTTTAGGGATCACGTAGGCACAGGTGCGTTCGCCCATTTCCCGATCCGGATAGCCGACAACGGCAACCGATGCCACCTTGGGATGGTCGTTCAGCAAGCCCTCGATCTCGGCCGGATAAATATTTTGCCCGCCGCGAATGATCATGTCCTTGGCGCGGCCCAAAATCCAGAGGCACTCCTGATCGAATTTAACGATATCACCGGTGGTGGTCCAGCCATCGGGATCAAACACGGTTGAGGTCAGCTCTTCATCGCGATAATAGCCGGCCGGGGCGTGCGGGCCTCTGAAATACAGGATGCCGGGCTCACCGTCGGGTACTTTGTTGCCGTCTTCATCCTTTAAGATGACCTTGTTGCCGGGCAGCATGCGGCCAACGGTTCGGCGGCGCAGATCCTTGCTGTCTTCAACCCGACATCCGGAAACCGAGCCCATGTCCTGAGTGCCCAGGTCGCTGGTGATGACCGCACCGAAGGCTTTCTCGGCTTCTTCGGCGATCTGGGGTGACAGATAACCCCCGGCGGAGCGTATAAACCGCAGCGAGCTGAGATCATATTTGGATGTGTCGCATTCCAGCATGCGCACCAGATGCGTGGGGACCACGCCGATGGCCGTGGCCTTTTCTTTTTCGATCAGGGACAGGGCATCTTCCGGCACAAATTCTTCGAGCATGACTGTTTTGGCACCTGCCAGCGGTGCGGCAAAATAGGTCAGGGTGCCGGCAGCCCCGCCGGCATGCGGTGCAATGGCCATGGTAATATCTTTGTGGTTCAGCCCCCAGATGCTGACGCGACCCTTGGACGTGCATACGCGGGGAGCGGTGGGCCATTCCACCAGTTTGGGCAGTCCGGTCGTTCCGGATGTGGTGGTCAGCAATGCGATATTCCAGATCGGATCCAATCGTCTTTCTTTGAGCATATCTTCATCTACCGGTTTTTCAGCAGCCGCCTGCGCCAACTGGGTGAGCGAATAGGTGTTCTCAGGGGCTGAATCCGGTACCGTGTCGTCAAAAAGAAAGATATGTTTCAGATGCGGAAACCGCTGTTGCAGCTCCTTATACATCTCCAGATAATTAAATTTGCGGTATTCATGGGGGATGACCACTGCAGAAGCCTCAGTCCTTTCCACCATGTATTCTAATTCGCGTTGCCGCAGATAGGGATAGACGGTCAGAGAGATGAGACCGGCTCTTTCGGCGGCAATTCTGGCCAGAAAGCCGTAGACACTGTTGGGTGATTGAATAATGATGCGCGCAAACCGGGGGATGCCCATCTGAACCCAGGTGGAGGCAATCCCATCCACCAGGCGCTTGGCTTCCGCCCAGGTAACGCGATATTTGGAATCTACCAGTGCTTCCTGGTCGCCGTATTCGCGGGCATTTCGCTCCCAGAAATCATAAAAGAGCTCCTG
>JASFGN010000438.1:0-3897 GCA_050123735.1 Desulfobacterales bacterium
TGTAGCAAAAAAACCTTCCGCAAACAGAACGTTTTTTTGGCAATCGCTATAACAGCCGAGTGTTTTCAAAATGGGCTACTGGCCGCTTGCTGGTGCCGGCTGGCTTTTTGCTGAGGGTCACCAGGCAGCGAGCCTGCGACGAGCTCAGTCGAGCCGAAGATAGAAGCAAAAGAGGCTGATACCCGCTTGTGCTGCGTAGCACCGCTCCAGAGCGGGGCGCGGCGAAGGCCAGGCACCTAAAACAAATCCGCGTGAGGGATAGCTTGTAATTCTTTATATAAGGACGTATCCACCCGGTTTCAAGCGCAGATCTGCTTTAAAAAGTGAGACAAACCACCACCATTTCATTACAAGCCATCTCAAAAATAGTAGATTACGCTCAAGAACAAGGCAGAAGTCGACGCAAAAGCGCAGCATACGTGCAGTATGTGAGCATTTTAAGGAGGCTTCTAACGCAGTTATTGAGTGTAAGATGCATTTTTGAGATAGCTTGTAGAAGCTATTCCTGAAGCGCTTGCTATCCAGTGCCGGCCTCTGATATGCATCTGCCAATCGATCATCTATATCTTCGGCCGCAATGGCCGTCATCGCCATTATCTGTGATCTGGCCATAAAAGAGAAAATACAGGTTTTATGATGCGGCTGTGGTTTGCCGGCTGCTGTTGTAAAATCCGTATTCGGGCCCCAGCAGGGATAAAAAAGCGATTGACATCTCATATTTGAATTCTATGTTACCTCTTACGACTTTTGAAATCGCCATTTTTTTTAAATCGAACGGATATCAACAGCATGCAGACGAATATCGAAGGAGATATCAATGACCTCAGAATTAAATGAAGCGCAACTGCTAACCATTGTAAAAAATACGGTTGAACAGCACGGCTGCCGGCTGGTTGAAATTGATCTGGAAAATAAGATACTTCATCTGGAAGGCTCTGAAACTGCCAAGGTCAAATGCGCCCAGGCGCTGGCCAAAGTGCTGGATTGACATAACCCGGGGGATCGCCCGATCAAATCAAAAGGCTCAGTTGCTGTGAACAAATCGCCTCTGCGGCAAAAACCCGACCGGCAGCACCCGCCAGGACGCAAGGAAGGTTTTTTCCGGATTTTCAAGTTTTTGACCCGATTCTTGCTTTGGCCTTTTTTTCGCCTCGAAGCTCACGGCATACATAATTTGCCCGCAGACAGTGCCTTTATTCTGTTGGTCAAACACCAGCGCTGGGAAGACATCCCACTGCTGGGATTGGCCACGCCCCGACCGCTTTATTACATCGCCAAATACGAGCTTTTCAGAAATGCCCTCGGCAATAGGTTCTTCTCCGCTCTGGGCGGCATTCCCCTCAACCGGCAAAGACCATTAGAAAGCCGGCGGTTTTTGCAGGCCAGCATTGCCTTTCTTCGAAAGGGTGAGGGCATCGTGATTTTCCCGGAAGGTACCTATTACCGTGATAAAATGGGACCCGGTCAGATCGGGATGGTCAAATTCGTTCTGTCGCGCCTGGCGTTACCCGTTATACCGGTCGGTATCTCTTATACGGCCGGAAGCCGGCGAACCGGTGTTCGCATAAATTTCGGCAAAGTACACCATGCGGGCCCGGCTTTAGCTGCCGAAGCAGTCGTTGGCCGCATGATGGGCGAGATTGCAAAACTGTCAGGGATGCGACCGACTTCAGTTAAATGACTCCCAAAAAATCGAATATTTTCAAGTCAGCCTTTACCCTTTCGATATTCGCGAGTTGAGCATTTCTGCCAATGCTATGAATTTAAATTATTATTTATGGAGTCATTTCATTTACTTAAGATTGCTTCAATTGACTTCATTTCTATTTAGTAAATAAATTAAAAAAATGGTTGCCTCACTTCCCAAAGTCCGGTAATGAAGGTTTAGCGGACAAAGGCCAGTTTTACCCCCTTTTCGTACTTTCCCTCCAGTTAGTAGGATCGTCAAAAAACGGAAGTTAAAATTCAAAGGCTGAACGGCAGCCAGGTGGTGAAAAAATGGACGCGATAGTGAATCCGTTGCGCGAAGCAGTCCCGGCAATTAAGTACTTTCACGACAATTGGGGGACACGCTCCGGCATAGATCGCCGAAAAAAAAATGGATTTTATCTGGGCCCGGAAAGAAGAGTACGCACAGAACGCCGCAGTGGATTTGATCGTCGCAGGCTCTCTTTTATCCAGAGAAGAGCGGTGATGGACTTAAGGGAGGCTTACAGAGATTTATCCTGATAACGATTTAACCTTATGAACGCGGATAAGCAGGGTATAGATGTACCCTGTTTTTTTTTGACTTATTTTTACTCCATTTTATTTTATTTTACTTTATTTGACATATTTTTACGATCGTCAAACAACCGTCAACGACTACCGACACGGCGGTTGGCTTGGATTTTAGCGTCATAGTCGGCAAATGACAGGGGCGCGAAGTGCTCCAGTCGTCGCAGGTCAAACCGCTTATAAAGCACCCGGTTTAGAAAACCCAATTCACCCAATCGAACCAATTCTTTCTTTTAGTCGCATCAAATTTCAAATAAACCCGCGCCAACCTGAAGGCAACATCTTGATGCTTGAAAGCAACCGAATTCACAGCTATAATAGCAGCCGAATTCAGGCGCCTGTCGGCAATAATCGTCAATGCGGAGTTTGATTGCACCATGGCCGAAATTAAACCTTTCAGAGCCTGGCGGTATCGCCCATCATTGCTGGAAAATATAGGGGAGCTCACCTCGCCGCTGTTTGATGTGGCTTCTGAAAAGCAACGCGAGGCGCTCTACGGCAATTCGTTCAACAGCATCCATCTGTCCATCCCGCGGGGGGACCAACCGGCTAAAAACGCGGCAACTACTTTTGCGGAATGGAAACGTAAAAAAGTTATCATCCGGGATGAAGTGCCCGGCATCTACGTCTATTATCAATATTTTTCATTACCGTCCGATCCCAAACCATATTGCCGCAAGGGGTTTATCTGCAAGATCAGGGTCTATGACTGGCAGGAAAACATTATTTTACGGCACGAAAATGTGATGAATGGTGCCGTCGATGGACAACTCGATTTGCTGGCGGAAACCCGGCTGAATGCCAGCCCGACCCACGGTCTCTATACCGATGCATTATTTGGGCTGGAGCCCTATATGGATGCCTGCATCCAACGCCCGATCTGCAAAACAGAGGATTACCAGGGCGTCATCGATGTCATGGGGATTATCCATGATGAGACCATCCTTGCTAAATTCGTAGAGCGCCTAAAAGACGAGCAGATCATTCTGGCGGATGGCCATCATCGCTACGCCGGTTCGTTAGCGTATATGAAGCAGCAAATGGCCGACAACCCGACCCATACAGGCAATGAGGGCTACAATTATCACCTGATGTGGTTAACCAATACCGAGGCAAATGATCTCCGCATCCTGCCCACTCATCGCCTGATAAAAGGCATACCAAATTTTGCTGAACCCGCCATAATGAAAAAATTCGAAAGGAAATTTATCATTAAACCGGTGGCGGATCCGGGCGATCTTCATGAGTTCATTCTGGGCAAACCCTGGACATTCGGTCTTATCTTTGAGGAAAATGCCTATGCCGTCCGATTAAAGCCCGATGCCTTCCCGGAATTGAAATGGAATTTCCCGGAGCAGATAAAGCAACTGGATCTGACGGTGGCACATTACTTTATCATCGAGGAGATCCTGGGAATTCCAGGCAAAGAGCAAACGAGATCCGATAAAATTGAATATGAAAGAAACTTTACCAAGTGTATGGCCGCCGTTATGAAGGGAAAAGCACAGATGGCGATTATTACCAATGACGTTTGCATCGAGGATGTGAAGCGCGCCTGCGGCTGCGGCTGCACCATGCCCCCCAAATCCACCTTCTTTTACCCGAAGGCTGTCTGCGGAT
>JASFGN010000439.1:0-3886 GCA_050123735.1 Desulfobacterales bacterium
GCGTGTTCAAGGCCTGCAGATGCCAGATTTCCTGCGCAAAGGGGTAGGCGCTTGAGGGGATGGGCGCCAGACGCCAGATAAATTGTGAAAACAGCAGGCTGGCGGTCATGACAATCGGGAATACCACGATTTCAGACTTGATGATACCGCGAATGCTGGTGCCGGTCAGCTCGATTTGCCGGAAATTGACGGTGGCCTCACCGTAATTATGGATCGGAATCGGCGCATACCAGATCTCGATCCCCTGATAGCCGAAATATTTGGCCCCGGCAATAAAGCTAATCTCGCGCACCAGCGGCAAACTCACAAACTGCCCGGCAATACCCTCCATCCGGGCTGTGATATAGGAAACCACCGGGGTGTAGATAAAGCCGTAGGCGATAAAAAAAGGCCACGGAAAATTGGGAACCAGCCACAGGCAAAGTAAAACATAAGAAATGGTGGAAAACACATAGATACCGATGGAAATCCAGAAATTGAAGTCCCCCCGGCCGGGTGGCGGCCGAAACAGATCCCGCAGGCTGCCTCGGGACCCCTCATGCTTTCCGAAGGAGCGCAGCACATGCCAGATCCCCACAAAGGCAATCGCCAGACCCAGACCGATGCTGAAGCTCATATAGAAATCGAAATTATTGGCAAACATGGTATCAACGGTTTCCATGCCCGGATGCCAGCGGTTCAGGATCCCGTTTTTGTATAAAATCGGATTGGCCACAATGGTAATGATGATTCCCACCAGCCCGCCGATAACGGCCCAGAAAGGCAGCACCATCCCGATGAACACCAATCCCAGGTCCAGTTGTATCCCGGTGGCCACCGCCGGCAGGACATCTTCGGTATGGCCCGTCAGCTCTACCCAGGGTATGGGAATCAGACGAATCGGCTCCATGAGAATGAGACCCGATACCGTGGGCAAGAGCACGTAAATCGCCCCGAAAATCAAACCGATGACGCCGCCGATGGAAAAGACCCGCCACTTCCAGCTTTTTTGTCGATCTTCGGTGGATTCAGCCAGGGCCATCGTTCCCAGCGCCGCCACCGGTGCCATTGGAAAAGGCAGCTTTTCAACATCGGAAGTAATCCGGAAAAGCGCATATCCCAGCCCGAACTGGTCGATGCGCTGAATGATCTGGGTGCCCACCAGCAGCAAAATCGGAATCAACCAGTCGCGGTGGAAAAAGGTGCGCTCCACCAGCGAAGCGGATTCCGGTGCCGGCGCCACCCAGCCGGGAATGAACTCGGTCACCCCCAGCATGCGAGCCGCATCGGACTGCACCAGGTACTGGTTCCACAACAGGCCTTGAAACGGCGTGGACAATGCCGCTCCGGCCATATAATACAATAAAAATATTTCCTGCTGTTTGAGCTCGCTGTAAGAGCGCTTGGCCAGCTCGGCAAAAAGGATAATGGTGACCCAGCGCGCAGCCGGCCCGATACCGGTGCCGATGACCAGTTGCAAATACATACTGCCGGGCATCATCAGAAAACCGATGAAAATTGCCCCGACCACCGTTTTCCAGTCAAAACCCTCCTCAAACTCCGTCGGGGCTTTGAGCAGGTCTCGATATTCTTGGAGTTCTTTATCTTCGTACATGCAGAGATTCCGTTATTGGTTATTTGTTATTGGTTATTGGAAATAAAAATAGAAAGCATACCGCATCTACGAATAACCAATAACCATTAACTTATAACTTTTTTTAGTCGGGTAACACCAAATAGCTGGAATAGCGAAAGAGTCCGACAATGGCCCAGGTGCCGGCCATAAAAAAATCGCCGATAATCAGGCCGATAAAAAAATTACGCAGTTTCTTAAACAGTTGCACCCCGCCATACCGCATACACAGCGCATTGCAAGCCCAACCTATAAAAAAACTGAACCACAAAATGCGCATGGCGGAACTGTAGGCCGTCAGGTAGCCAATTGGATGGATGGGCCACCAATAAAACCGGTGATAACAAACAACCAGCACCAGCATGACCACGGCCCCACTGATTGAAAAAATCAGCACCCAATCCCCCGGCCGCGTGGGTGACTCGACCAGACTGTAAATATTATCGTACACCGCAACGGTTGTGCGCGTTGCCCAGTCCAGCTGCAGTTCCCGCAGGCCGTATTTGTAAGACAGCGCCAGCATGGCCAGAAGTGAGACGACGACGCCGAGGATTAGCATGATCGCAATGGCAAAAAATATCAGCCGATTGCTGCGGGCACTATCCGTTATTTTGCGGCTATGCAGCAAAGACGGCATGAGTGATTCCCGCAAATCCACAAACAGCACTTTCTGGATCACGGCGGCAACAAGGACTCCGGCACTTGTGAATGGCTTCGACCCGAAAAAAGCCATCAGCCCGTCCATGGGCGCGGTGGTCAGCGTAAAATAGGCGATGCCGCCCTGACAGATAACGCGCATGGCCACCAGCGTGAACATAAAAAAGGCGAAGACAACCAATACCGAAAATAAAACAGGAATACCGAAATAATGGCACCAGAAGACGATCGCCAGACTGCCCAGAACAAATCCCCAGAAGGCAAAGCGTGTCGACAGCCATTCGGATTCCGGGTTATCATCTTTTTTCAGACCGATGCCATAACGGACAAGACTGATAAAATGAAAGCGTGCCAGCCAGGCCAGAAACAGAAAAAAAACAATGTAGGCGCCGATCATCTGCGTCTCTTCAGGACGGGAAATTGTGGGGCCAAAGGTCACCCCCAGAGCCGCGGCCGGAATGTTTAGACCCAGTACACTGAGCACCCCGAACAACAGCGTCCCCAGAATGAAAAAAAACCAGAATGAAAACGAAATCTGTTTCGAGGTTAAAAATGCAAAGCCGATGAAGGCCGGGTAGATATAAATTTTTAGCTTGAAAAATCCGGAGAGCAATCCCACCTTCGGGAAATACGTGCCGGCCAGAATCAGCGTCGGAATCTGGGGGATGGATGGATTATAAAAAGCCAGTCCATTGAGCAGATGCAGGCAAACCGGCACCATCAGACCGGCCAGCAAGAAAGGATTGCTAAAAAACTGCCCGAGGCGGTTGCTGTCCAGGGCCTCCTGCATAACCAGCGGAACCCGCAATAACGGAAAGTTCATCCGTTCATTGTATAACGGCTGTTTGCTCAGCAGATTAACGATGCACACCATGACAAAATAACAGAGCAGGACAAAGACCGTCCAGGTCAGCAGGGGGGTGAGCCAAGCCGCCCAGGGAATCTGTTTGAGGACCTCGAACCACCCCAGCTGCCGGCCACCCATCAGGCCGTTGTAAAGGCTGCTAATCGCATCCTCGCTCTGGGGATACCAGGTGTCTGGCATTAGCGGGTGGAGCACTTCCGACCAACGATTTTCTACAGTGGCAAAATAAAAGGGTGCGGTTAGATTGACGAAAAAGGTGCGCGCCAATCCGGTCCAGGCAACACCGGACAACAGCACCATCAGGGCCCAGGACACTAAAAGCTCTTTGCCGGTGATCCATTTTTGGCCTTTGAACACAAAGCGCAAAACAGCCGTCAGAACCATCAGCCACACCAGGATATAGAAAGGCGCCAATGGAAAATGTCCGCCGCCCAGAGGCGTTGCCTGGCGGTACGCGTTGTTAAAGGGGGTGATCAGACAGATGGCCAGCGCAAAAAACGACCCCAGCACAATGGCCCGCAAGCGTATTTTTTCACCGATCTTTTCGTCTTTAGCGCCGGTCAGCTCTTCTTCTTTGGTTGCGGGGTGCTGATTTTCGGTCATTTCTTCATATCCTTAACTTCCCTGTCGACATCAATTCCGTTCGCAATATCCTCTTACCGTGCCGGGCGACTTGATTTACCACGAAGAACACAAAGAAGCACGAAGATAAAAAAAATTTAGTTTCTCACTGCGCGCCCTTCGTGATCTTC
>JASFGN010000440.1:0-3883 GCA_050123735.1 Desulfobacterales bacterium
AGATCAAGCGCGTATTTGTCGAAGCCGAAGCCCGGCACCCAGCGCTAACCGCCGCCTGAAGTAATTAACCACAGACCCACACAGACACACACAAACTTTTGTCCGGCCGACATTGCCGGACAAAAATAGTCAATCGCTGCGCGATTTAAAAAATTACCTGCTCGATTATCCTCATTGAAATGGATTAAACACAATAGCCCCAAAATACAATCGTAGATAGTTGGAACTGTTGCCCGCATGCTATACAGTTTTTCCGCGGGCAGGGCTTGCCCCGCCGTAGCTTTTGCGAAGGCGGGTCGCCCGAAGACAAGGTTCGTGTGTGTCTGTGTGGGTCTGTGGCGAATTCAATATCTTTTTCTTTCTCTTTCCATATCCCTTTTCTCATCGCGGCGCTTGATGGCCTCACGCTTGTCATATGTGCGTTTGCCTTTGGCCAGGGCCAGCAGGATCTTTGCCTTGCCGCCTTTAAAATAAAGCCGCAGCGGCACAAGCGTGTGACCCTTTTCATTGACCTTGCCGTACAACCGTTTGATTTCGTGTTTGTGCAAGAGCAGTTTGCGCGGCCTCAGGGGATCATGGTTGTCGTAATGGGCAAAGGGGTAGGGTGCAATGTGCAGCTGATAGACAAACACCTCGCCGTTTTTGATGCGGGCATATGAATCCTTAAGATTTGCCCGGCCCATTCGCAAAGATTTGACCTCGGTGCCTTTGAGCACCAGTCCGGCTTCGTATTCATCAATGATGAAATAATTGCGGCGGGCCTTGCGGTTCTCAGCAATGATTTTGATGCGTTCTTTTTCCAAAATAGCGAGATCGCTTTTTTTATTGGCCTCAGATAAAGTGTTTGGTCCTATTAGATTTATTTTTTAGACAGGATTTACAGGATTAAAACGAAGAATTAAAATTTTGTAAATCCTGTAAATCCTGTCTGAAAAAATGTCTGCATCCGAACGCAGAACCTTCGAACCCTGAACCCGGCTTGCCGCGCCGAAGCTTTTCAAGCGAAGGCGGGAACCCCTTCTACTCCGAATACACATGCTCCGAAAGAATGCTGCCGTAAGTGGCTTTGATGAGCTTGAAGGCGCTTCTGGCTGTGGTCTGGGTGAGCACCTCCTTTATAAAGGAACGGGTATCGGCGACATTCAGGGCGCGGATAACGCGCTTGATATCCGGGATGGTTTGCGGATTCATGCTGAGCTCGTCTATCCCGAGGCCCAATAAGAGCGGGATGTGATAGGGCGTGCCGGCCATTTCACCGCACATAAAGACCTTAATATCATTTTCCCGCGCCACATCAGCGACATGCTTGAGCATCCGTATAATGGCCGGGTCAAGGGGCTGAAAAAGATGAGCGACCTGCTCGTTGCCGCGATCGATTGCCAGGGCATACTGGATCAGGTCATTTGTGCCGATGCTGAAAAAATCGACCTTTTGTGCCAGCACGTCGGCCATGATCACAGCCGAGGGCACTTCGATCATGGCGCCGATTTGAATATCGCGCTTATAGGGCAGACCGTCTTTTTCCAGTGATTCGGCAGCCCTGTCCAGCATGCGGTTGGCTTCGCAGAGCTCAAAATAAGTGGAGATCATCGGAAACAAAATGCGCACATTTCCAAAAGCCGCCGCTCTGAGGATAGCGCGCAATTGATCCATAAATACCTGCGGTTTCTTCAGGCAATAGCGGATGGCGCGCAGGCCCAAAGCCGGATTGGCTTCTTCTGAAAGGACTCGATTGTTGACAGCTTTGTCACCATTAATATCAAGCGTTCGTATGGTGACCGGTTTGGGGGCCATGACCTCGACCACATCTTTGTATTTATCAAAAAGCTCGTCTTCACCGGGAAAATCATTACGGTTGAAATATTGAAACTCGGTGCGATACAGACCGATGCCGTCACCGCCATAACTGATCACTGCGAATACTTCTTCGGGCAGCTCGATGTTGCCCATCACCGCCAGACGGACACCATCGGTCGACTCAGCCGGTGCCTTGCCCTCGCGCGTAATAACCGCCTTGTATTCTTCATAATTGATTTTGCGTTCTTCATATTGCACCAGCGTGTCTTCGGTCGGGTGCAGGATGACGATGCCGGTATTACCATCCACGATGATGAGATCATCATTGTGAATGGTTGAGGTTGCCGTTTTGAGCCCGACAACCGCCGGTATTTCAAGACTGCGCGCTATAATACCCGTATGCGATGCCTTGCCGCCGCGATCGGTAATAAATCCCTTAACGCGCTCAAGGTTGATCTGGCTGGTTTCAGCCGGCGTCAGGTCGTGGGCCACGAGGATAACGCGCTTTTTGATGGCGGCGATATTGACCTTCTCAGCGCCCATGAGGTTGCGCATGATGTTATCTGCGACCTGAACGACATCGGCAGACCGCTCCTTTAGATACGGGTCGGTCATGGTTTCGAAAATATCCTTCAGGTTTGATACGACTGTTTTGAGCGCCCATTCGGCATTAATGTTTTCCTGTTTGATCATTTCAATACAGCGCCCATACAGCATCTTATCCTTGAGCAGGGCCAAATGCGTTTCAAGGATATGGGCGTGCTGCAATTCCTCGGGGCTTTTTTCAAGAATTCCCAGCAGCTCATCCCTTGATTTTTTTACAGCCGACTCGAATCGATTAACCTCTTTTGGCAGGTCGTGGGCCTGAATCTGATATTTTTCAACGACTTCCACACCTTCCCGGTCAACCCGGTAGGCTTTTCCGATGCAGATCCCCGGTGAGGCATTGATTCCTTTTAGGATTATTTCTTTGGTATCTTTTTTCATGGATGCGCTTATTCCCCGAATCCGCTTTCAACCAATTTCGTAATATCTTCCAATATTTGAAGATCCGCTTTGTTTTCAATCCAAATCGTAATGCGCGTGCCTTTCTCACAGGCCAGCGTCAGAATATCCACGATGCTGGAGGCATCGGCTTTCTGGTCTCCTTTTGCGACCCAGACAGATCCGGTTGCCGGCTGGGCAAGTTTGGCTATTTTGGCAGCCGAACGTGCGTGCAACCCGAGTTCATTTATGATGGTGGCTTCCCGCGACAGGGCTGATTCTGAATTCAACATAAAGCTCAACGCTAGCTGCTTCGCACCTGAATGGAATGGTGGAATGCTGGAAAATTGGAAAAATGGGTTTTGCAATACCTTGATAGGGGGTAAAAGGTAAAAGTTCGTTTGGTATTCAATTTTAATTAGCTGAAATCCTAACAGTCCACTATTCCATGATTCCATGATTACCGCAAAAATTCAGACCCAAAAAATACACTGTATTTTCATTCAGTTGTAGAATATAGAAATGTTTCTATCAGAATATCAATATATGTCAATTTGAAAACATTGACAAGACAGGAATTGGCTGTTAAAGTTTTGCCGGTATTGGGCACAACCAATTGAAATCAATATAAAATAATTGAATTAATCCTAAATGTCCGGAGGAGGGGATCATGTCTGAAAAAGTATTGATTTTCGGCAAGGATGCCTGACCCTACACAAGGGCAGCTCGTGAAGCATATGCCAAGGATCGCAAGCAGGTTAAATATGTCAACGTCATCGCCGAACCCGATCAGCTCGACACCATGCTGAAGCATTCCAAGGGTGCCCGTAAAGTTCCGGTGATTGTTGAGGCCGGAAAGGTGACCATCGGGTTTGACGGGGGCACGTGAGGAATTTAAATTCCCGGTCGGAGACCGGAAATTTAGTTATTCGTTATTTGTTATTGGTTCTGGCCACTGGCTACCGGCGCTTGGAGTGCTAAGGGGTATCGCACCACGGGCACAGGCGCCCGTCTTTTGTTGAATGCGGTACAATTCGAAAACAACCGAGGACGAGGACGAGCAGGAGGACGCCTACGATAAAACCTACAGTTTTCGGTCGCC
>JASFGN010000441.1:0-3881 GCA_050123735.1 Desulfobacterales bacterium
GAGCTCGGAGGTCGATCCGGGTGTGTCACATTCAATAACGAGAATGATGCGAGATATAGTTATTAATTTTTTCTTTATATACCACATCTTGTGCCGGATCAAGTTTAAAATGCCAACTGAAAACGGGGTCTACCTGCATAAAAGAACAACCAGGCGTTCTATCAATTTGAGAAAATTTACCCGCAAGCCGTTTCGCCGTGCCACCATTTTTTTCTGCCAAAACCGCTACTATGCCGGATTGACCCAGAATATCAGCTTAAATAATTGAATTTCACTAATTTTGGAAATCAGGTAATTATAGCTTCGGAGGTCAGATGGCAAAAGGCCGCCTGTCAATGGCTGCTGGCTTCTGGCACCTGTCAGCTGGCTTTTTGCCGCCGGCCTATATGCAGTCCTCAGATTAAACCTCGCTGTCCTTTGCCGCATAGCTCAAGGCTCGAAGGGCCGCTCCTAAAACCCAGTGCTCCTAAAGCGCAGCACTCCTTTATTCTTCAGATATCAGCACTGCGTCCTTATTTTTTTAAGAAATTCAGTCGATTTAATATTTTTAATTTAGTTTTCGCCCAAATCATCCGCTGCTATAAATGTATCGACCAAACCAATCATTTCCTCGATCTGCTCCGGCGTTTTCCAGATGATTTCAGGATCGGCGTTAAACCAGGTCAGCTGCCGTTTGGCATAGCGGCGATGATCGCGCTTGATGGTGCGAACGCATTCCGCCCAGGTGAGGCGGCGCTCCAGGTAATCGACCCCATGGCGATAGCCGATTGATTGCATGGATCTAAGGTCTGCCGAATATCCCCTGCTCAAAAGAGATTTGACCTCGTCAACAAACCCGGCCGCGATCATGGCATCAACCCGCTGATTGATGCGCGCATACAACAGCTCACGCTCTATATTGAGACCGATTTTTAGCACTTGAAACGGCTGTTCTGCAAAGGCGTGCTCCCGGTGGTGCTGCGATATGGCTTGGCCGGAGGCCATGACCACCTCGAGCGCGCGCAGGATGCGGTAGGTATCATTGGGGTGCAGGCGATCGGCTGTTTCCGGATCCAGATCGCACAGGCGCTGGTATAACGCATCAATGCCATTCACATCTGCTTCAGCTTCAAGATTCGCGCGTATTTGCGGATCAGAAACGGTGTCATCGAATAGACCGTAAAGCAGGGCTTTGATGTACAGGCCCGTTCCGCCGACCACAAAGGGTAAGATATGCTGGTTGCAAAGCTGATCAATAATCCGTCGGGCATGTTTGGCATAGCGGGCGGCATCAAAGGGCTCGTCCGGCGCAACTATATCGACCATATGATGGACCACCCGCGCCCGTTCCTCGGCCGTGGGTTTGGCGGTGCCGATATTCATGTATTTATAGATCTGCATGGAATCGGCGCCGATGATCTGACCTTTAAAACGCTGCGCCAGATCGACGGCAACCGCTGTCTTGCCGATACCGGTCGGGCCACAGATGATGACGATTTTGGGTTTTGCAGTCGTAGAATGCATCGTTCTCTATATGATTATTTGTTTATTGGCTCAGACGGGCGATGATGTCCGAAACACTTGACCATGCCATTCAAATTACATATGTGCAAAATGAAAGTCAATTGTTCACGGATTCAATCGCCCGGCCCAGTGAATAGTTGATTATTTTGCGCATCTGTAAGATAAATGGAATCGGGAATGCTTCAAAGTCGTACCGGCGACGTGAAGCAAGCCGATCGTCCAGACCGGATCAAGTTGCTTTTATGCTCAGATTTTTTTGGAATTAAACCTTCAGGCAAGCAAAGGAAATGCGTCATGAACATCGCCGTTATCGGCGGCGGTTTTCGCTGCCAGAGATTAATGGATGTCATCGAACAACACACATTCCGGGATTTAGATCCGAAGGTCGTGGCCGTAGCTGACTTAAACGAACAGGCTCCCGGTTATCTTCAAGCCAAAAGCAAAGGCCTGTTCGTCACGGCCGACTATAACGATTTTTTCAAGAGAAACGACATCGATCTGATCATCGAATTAACGGGCAGCATGGATATCTATAACGATGTTCTCGAAAAAAAAAGCAAAAGCGTTCGGGCCATCGCCAACGCCACAGCCAATCTTTTCTGGGAAATATCCCGGGTTTCCATATTGCAAAAAAAGACCAGCCAGAAGCTTCAAGCCACCCAGGCCATGTACCAAACCATTTTAAATGAGCTCATCCAGGAAGACGTTCTGGTCATCGCCCGGGATTATCGCATCATCGACATCAACGAAACGATGCTGGATAAAATCGGCATGCAGCGTGAGGATGTCATCGGACAATATTGCTATAAGGTCACCCACCGGTGGGACAAACCCTGTTCCGGCGAACAACATCCCTGTCCGCTCTTTCAGACGATAAATTCAAAAGAGCCCACCCAAACCACCCATGTTCATCTGGACAAAAACAACAATAAAATTTACTACTCAATCTCCACCTATCCCCTGTTTGAAAACGGTACTGTTATCGCCGCCATTGAATTTTCAAGGGATATTACCAGGGATATCAACATCCAAAAAGCAATGATCCAACAGGAAAAACTGGTTTCCATCGGCCGCCTGTCCGCCGGGGTCGCCCATGAGATCAACAACCCCCTCACCACTATTTTAACCACTGCCATGTTGCTTCAGGAAGACCTGGATCCGGCTGATCCCCAGTATGAAGAATTAGACACCATTGCCAAAGAAGCGCTCCGCTGTCGCAAGATTGTGACCAGCTTGCTTGATTTCGCCCGCCAGACCAAACCCATGAAAAAAGAGTGCGACATCAACAACCTCATACAAGAAAGTGTCTCTTTGACCAAAAAACAGGCGGCCTTTAAAGATGTGAATTTAACGCATGAATTAGCGGATAACATACCTCCTATTTTCCTGGATAAAGGGCAAATTCAACAATCACTGATCAATCTGATTCTGAATGCGATCGAGGCAACCGCGCCCGGCGGATCCATTACCGTCACCAGCAAGCTTGAAAGTGAAAACAAGAACGTCGAAATCGCCGTCATGGATACGGGGCATGGAATTTCGGCGGAGGATCTGAGCAGGGTATTTGATCCTTTCTTTACCACCAAAGAAGATGGCAACGGGCTGGGTTTGGCCATCACCCATGGCATCATTGAACAGCATCACGGAACCATTGATGTTGTCAGCAAAAAGGGTGAGGGCTCGACCTTTAAAATTAAGCTGCCCGTTAAACCGGGAGTTGAAAATGTCGCCTGATGTTACCCGTATACTGGTGGTGGATGACGAACTCAATATTTGCCAGAGCTGCCAAAAAATACTGACGAAATCAAATTATGAGGTGCAATACGTCCTCAACGGTTATGATGCGTTAAGGATGATGGAGACCGAACCATTTGATATCGTGATTACGGATTTGAAAATGAGCAGCCTGGGTGGCATGGAGGTCTTGCATCGCGTCAAAGAAGCCTATCCGGACACACCCGTAATTGTCATAACAGGCTATGCGAGCGTTTCTTCAGCAATCGAAGTTATGAAAATGGGGGCCACAGACTACCTGCCCAAACCGTTTACCCCGGATGAACTGCGGGCCATTGTCCGTCAGGCTGAAAGCGAAAGAGCCATACGACTTCAAAATCGGAAACTTCAAGAGCAACAGCTGAAAAAAGCCGGCTCGCTTTCGCACCAAATCATTGGAGCGAGCACCAAGATCAAGCAGGTGATCACGATGATCCAAAAAGTGGCACCAACCGATTCTACGGTTCTTATTTGCGGTGAAAGCGGAACGGGCAAAGAGCTGGTGGCCCGGGCCGTGCATGCCAACAGCCGCAGGAATGAGGCCGTCTTTTTTGCGGTCGACTGCGGAACCCTGTCGAGCAATTTATTGGAAAGCGAATTATTCG
>JASFGN010000442.1:0-3877 GCA_050123735.1 Desulfobacterales bacterium
CTTGGCGTTATAATTAAAAGCTATTCCGGCTTCAAATCCTCGGGCAGCCTGCGGGCTATTCCCAATCCAGCAAACGGTGTTGGCCTTCCAGTTTGCGGATGCGGGTCAAATCCTGGCTGACCTCCAGGCATCCCCGGTAGTAGCCGCCGGCATCCCGCACGGCAAAGTAGCGGATGTAGATGAATTTGCCGCCCAGCTCGATCCAGAATTCGGCGGTGTCGCGGGAGCCGGATTTGAAAGCGTCCAGGATCTGATTGACCAGATGCACGCTTTTGGGCGGGTGGCAGTTGCGGACCTCGCGGCCGATGATCGCAGGGCTGCGGGGAAATATGCGCTCGGGCCCTTCCGAATAATAGGCCACCCGGTCGTTTTCATCGACAAAGGTCAAATCCACCGGCAGGTGGGTGAGCATCAGGTTGATCTGTTCCAGGCTCATGCGGCCGGTGTCCAGGCTCAGGGCTCCGGCCACCTCCTGCACGACGGCCTGGGGCTCGGGCGGCGCCTCCGCGGGCGCCTTGATGATATCTTCGGGCCAGCCGGAGTCCGGAACGACCCAGGCAAAACCGATGTCGGCCTCACCTTCTTTGACCTTGACCCATTCCTGCTCTGTCAGCATTTCCAGGCTGGCCGGGTACAATATGTGCTCTTCTTTGTAAATCATATCCCGGATGGCCTGGATGGCTTCTTTGAGCGGTGTCACGGTGCCGGCAGGATCGGATTCGGCGAAGGCCTGCCGGGCCTGCTTGAGGCTGGCGCGGATATCGTCGTGGATCGACCACATCACCTGGGAGGGCCCTGTAAAGTGGTGAGCTTCCAGCATCGGAAACAGCTGATTCTCCTTGCGGCTGTAGTGGGTATCGATTTCAGATAGGCGATCGATCAAGGCTCCGAGCGCCTGCCTGTTTGCGGTAAAAGCCTCCGGTTTGGGTGGATGGCCGAGGCGCCCCAGCAGCATGCTGGTCTCGCTCATGATTTTTTCCGAAGCGCGGTTTTCCTTCATGAAGGTGTGAACCGGGTGTCCCAGCGGGGCATCGGGCCGATCTTTTTCCTCGAGCGCCTCTTTAAAGATTTCAACGTGCACGTCGCACAGGCGCTTGATTTCTTCAGCCGGCAGGCCCTCGTCCATCAGGGCCTGCTCCATTTTGGCGATCTCGGTGGCCTCCACCCCTTTGACCAGCTCGCTGAAGCGTTGTTTGAGGACCGCCATGTCTTCACCGGCATGCAGGGCCTTGATAATGTCTTTGAGTGCCGCTTGTTTTTTTTCAGGGTCGGGCCTGGCGCTGCCGGCCCCGGCAGGTGTCGATTCAACTGCTGCAGAGGGCTTGCCTGCCTGTCTGTCGATTTCCTCTGTCAAGGCGGCTAAGAAGTCGTCCAGGTCCAACCCGCCGATTCCGGCGATTTTTCCGAGGGTGGCGACTTTGCCGATGGTTTTACGCATGATCGGATTTTTGAGGCCCTTGAATTTGGGTGACAATGTTACCAAAAAGTCTTCCAGAAAAGGGTATTGTTTCAGCAAATCGTTGATCTTGGTATTGGCGTTGATTCCCATGACAAAATCTCCTCCTCAAGATTTTTAGCAATTTAAAACGCTCAACATTTCACCTAAATCGATTATGCATTATATTCTTGTAGCTAGAAAAAAACAAACAGGAGGTCAAAATGGCCGTCGAGGTAATGATTAAAAGAAAAGTCAAACAAGGACGTCAGGCCAGAGAACTGGTTCCGCTGATTATGCATCTCAGAGCCCTTGCCACCTACCAACCCGGCTATATCTCGGGCACTACCCTCAGCAATGTGGAGCACCCCGATGAGTGTCTGGTCATCAGCAGATGGGAATCAATTGAACATTGGAACAGATGGCGAAACAGCAAGCAACGGACGGCTGTTGATGACAAAATAGAAGCACTGACGGGTGAGAAGGCCGAATACAATGTTTACGCACCGATGGTCGCTCAGCCTGATCAGAGCCAGACGTTGCTCAAAGACCTGCGCAAACTGAACAATCTCTGGTAAACGGCATGCAGCCAGATTTGACCTAGCGCCTTTCTGCATAACGCTGCTCAATGATGAGCGCCGATTTGAGGAGCTGCGCTTTCGACCCCCTTACGGTATGTGCCACTTAGCTAAAGACCGGCATAAAAGCAGCATATTCAGAATGAAGCTTGCCCTTGAGCGTAATCCACTATTTTTGAGATGGCTTGTAACAGCTTGTCGAGAAAATTGAATTGACCTATGTCAAGTGTTTCACGCTAAAATCTTATGAATTGAACGAAAGACGGATGAGAGGCGTGCGTGGCGGGCATTGGCGGTGATGACAGCCGGAATCTGACCCTTGATCCCCTTCGACGCGACTGCCTTCGGCTTGATCTCTGGCCGAAAGTAGCTCGTTGCAGGCCGTCAGGAGGGGAAAAGAATTATTGGACGGCATCACCAGGAGCACCGGGTATCCACATGAGCTGCGGGTTCAGCTGATCTGTCCAGGGAAGACCCTCGTTTTTCCAGCCGTTTTTCAATCGTTTGCCGTAAAAAGAGCTGTTAGGGTCCTTCACGCGGTCACCCTCAAAACCTTCGGTAACTGAATAGGCGGTTTCAAAGCCGGCTGCTGCCATGGCGTTTACGGCGGCGGCACTGCGGTTGCCGGAGCGGCAGATCACCAGGATGGTATCGGACGGCTTAAATTTTTGGCCGACCTCGGCGATAAAGTTCGGGTTGGGTGTCATCAAAGGCCCCTTGTTTAACACCGCCATTTTATAATTGAACAATTGAAACGGAATATTGTGGGCCATGGCGGGATGACCGACAAAAACGTATTCTTCCGGCGTCCGCACGTCCAAAATTTTAATCTTGCTCTGGTCGGCCTGCCACATTTCGAATGCTTCCCTGGCGGTCACATAGAGTCCCAGCACGGTCTGGTTCTGGGGCGGCAGGGATGGTTTTGCCAGTGACACCGGCAGCCAAACCATCAGTATGAACACAACGATCACTAAGAAAATTCTTATTTTGCGCATATCTTTATCTCTCCGGTTGCCTGAAAATACCGTCAAAAATTTGGTCATCAGCAGAAATGCATCGTGCTTTTAACTGTTTGTATTTTCTTAAAAGGTCTTTACCATTTTTTGATAAACGTGACCCCTCTTTGCGATCCGTGTGCACAATGCAGGTGTTCATGTGTTTTTCTGTTGCTTTAATTTTGCTCCAGACGGCTTTATACGACATTCTCATCAATCTGGCGGCCTGATTCATAGAGCCGGTCTGATCAATATGCTCCAGAATCCTGGCGCGGCCTTCTCCGATAATGATGTTGTTATCGGCATCCACAATCCACTGGCTGGATCTTAACTTCATTTGGGTCATAATCATTACCCTCGCAGTGTGTATGCTAAAATGGAATGAAGCTACTTATCCGATTTTTTTTCACAATTGGAATGATGGAATACTGGAAAAATGGGTAAAGCAAAAACGATGCAGTTCGATTTCATCGATGCCGTCCTCTTAGATCCCAATATTCCAACCTTCCATCATTCCATTATTCCAAGACCTGCTTTATCCCCCGATGGCGCGCATGGCGCGTCCGCAGGCATGATCACGTCCTCTGGTGTCCAGGCTGTGGCCGGAAGGTTTCTGGGCCACGGCCTGACTGAATATTCCGATCATATCGTTTTGAGTGGCCCCGTTTCTCAGAGCAGTTTTAATATCGATTTCTTCGTTTGAAAACAAACAGGTTTTGATTTTACCATCCGCCGTCAGCCGCAGGCGGTTACAGGAATCACAAAAGTGCCGACTGATGGGTGCGATAAAACCGACTTTGCCGATCGCACCCGGAAGCCGGCAGAGCCGTGCCGGCCCGCAGGAATCGGTGGCCGGTTCGATTTGTACG
>JASFGN010000443.1:0-3877 GCA_050123735.1 Desulfobacterales bacterium
AAGGGGACGATACCAATGAACCCATCGCCGATGCGCTGCGTTCCATCCTCGATGGTCATATCAACCTCTCGCGGGATCTGGCCAACCAGTCCCATTATCCGGCCATTGATGTTCTCGGCAGTGTCAGTCGGGTCATGGAAGACGTTATTGATGCAAAACAAAGGCTATGCGCCCGCAAACTCAAGGAGATCATGGCCACCTATCGCAAAGCTGAAGATTTGATTAACATCGGGGCTTATGTTTCCGGCAGTAACCCGAAAATCGATTATGCCATCGCCATGATTGATAAGATCAATCGCTATCTCAGGCAGGACATTGACGAAACCAGCCCCTTTGATGAATGCGTTTCCCGGCTGGTTGACTTGTTCGAAGCATAAACCATGTATCAATTTAAATTAGAACCCCTGCTAAACCATCGCCGCTACCAGGAAGAAGTCCTGCAAAAAGCGCTGGCCGATCTGAAAAAGCACCTGCAGGCAGAGCAACATCAATTACGCAATCTCAAGAAGAAAAAACGCCGGAACGTGCAGTTGCTGTCAGCCATGCAAAGAAAGGGTCGGCCGGCATCCGAACTCAAGCTGTATGTTGATTTTATCGACCACCTCACAGCCGAATTAACAGCCCAGGCCAAACGGGTTATGGAAGCCCAGCGTCGGTTCGATGCGACGCATCGGGAATTGATGGTTGCCATGAAAAAGCGCAAGATACTCGAAAAGCTCAAAGCCAAGGGCCGCCGGGCCTATGAGCAGACCCAATTCAAAAAAGAACGCGCTTTATTGGACGATGTTGCCGGCCATCAATATATCCTCAAATCCTGAACGATCACTGAAACCCCAGCGAACACACTGTCCATAACTTCCATCATCTGACTTGTAACTTCCGGCTTCTGATAAATGGAAAGCCTAATGCTCAACCCTGAACCTCGGAACCCTGAACCCGGTAGTGACAAGTAACCTAAAATGAATGGAACATCAAATCTGTCGGTTTCCATCCGGACGCCGGAGACTTTCAGTGTAAAGGTAAAGATTACCATTTCAGGAAAATATTGCCGTCTAAACGGCATTGTTATGGAAATGAGCGGAAGGCGCTAAGGGAGTGTCTTCGCATTGCGAATCGAATCCATGCTTTTAGTAAGAATATAAATTTCAAATGGTTATATGTATACATGCTTTCGCGTATGCGTGCTTTCCAAATACCCGCTGCGTTTTGCCGGGATTGGCACGCTTGATGCACACAGAACTGGCCGTGATCATATGTATTGTCATCCATACGGACAACACCAAGGAATAAATTCATGTCGTTTGATGCTTTGATAATGCCGTCTGCACCTCCGCCACCTTCCGGTGGCGCGGGCAGTGCGCCGGGCACCCAGCCGGCCGCATTTGAACTTGACCGATCAGCACACACAGCCGATCGGGATCAGCGTTTTCTGGCAACATTAAATCGCGTTTGCGAGCGTAAATCATGCAACCCCGATCGATCGCAAGAGGGCACATCCCAGAACGCCGGAACCGCCGAAGCACCGCGAGCAGCAGCCCATCTCAAGGGCCATCGCTGCGGCAGCGAGCAAAAACCGCTTGAGCACCGGCCGGTCGAATCAGAAACCGGCGCTTCGGAACCGGATTTGCCGGTCGTCTGCCGGCAGCCGTCTCCGGGCTTGATCCATCCAGTTTTATGGAACATGCTGTTTGCCGGGGAGGGCGCTGCGGCGACTGAAGGCCCATCAGATTTAAACGCGGCTTCGATGCATGCCATTGTGAACCAGCTGATCGGTCACATGCACTCAGACGGGCACTCGCAGCTGGCCGGGCTGACGGGTATCGGACCTTTTGAACAGCTGCAGGCCGACGACATATCCGCCCAGGCCGGCAATCTAAATTTGCTCAGACAACTGGCCATCCAGGCCCTGAATGATCAGCTGGCCGCAGATCCGTCCGGCCGCCAGGCCGACCAGCCCATTTTTGAATTCCTGCGTTCCTTGGAGAGTGCTCCGACCGAGGGCGCCAATCCCGGCGGCCGGGAGGGCGCTTTTGCCGCCAGGGTTGATCAGCTTATTGATTTTCTGCTGCAGCACTATGTAAACAGGCCCGCAGCTGCGGGTTTAGAAGTCGCTCTCTCCGAGGCCGGCGGCCAAAAGGCAGCTGTGACGACGGAAACCCTTGCCGCCAGTGAAAATCTGCTGCAAAAAATAATCGAACCGAAACAGGCGGCAGAAATTCAAGCGCTAATGGCCGGCAGGGACGATCACAATTTAAACGGAACCGCTAAAAATGTCGGCGCCGAAGTCCTGTTGCAAACGCGCATCGACAAAAACGGTGAAGAGGCGGCGGCTGCCAGAATGCAGCCCGGGTCCAAAAACGCCGAGCCGGCTGCCAATCCGAATTTAGCCGGACAGAATGTTGCCGCCAGACCTTCAGAAGAGGGCTTCGGTCTCAAAACCGCCGCCCTGCTCAACGAATTGCAGTCGGCCGATCAAACCGGCAACAAAGTGATCCAGATTGACGGTGAGTCTAAAGACAGCGGATTTTTGACATCACAGGAAAATTTGCCCGAGCATCTGTCAAGGCTCGAGAATAGCAGCCGCTCGACCGAAGGTGCCCAGCGCAGTCTGGCCTCGCAGACCATGAACCAAATTGTTCAAAAGGCCGTTCTTTTGAACATCAACGGTCAAAACACGGTTCAAATCGATCTGAAGCCCGAGTTCCTGGGGCATATTCGGATGCATATTATGACCGAGAGCCACCAGGTTGCTGTTAGAATTGTGGCCGAATTACCGTTTGTCAAAGATATGCTCGAAAATAATTTGAATCAGTTAAAAGCGGAATTACAGGCCCAGGGTCTGCAAGTCGATGAGCTGGAGGTCTCGGTGGCACATGATGACCGTGCCGCAGATGATCGCTACCGAAAAGCAGCTGAAGTGCGGCGTGCACGTGTGTCGCGAAACAATCGGATCTCCGCGGAAGGGGATGCCGAGCCGCAGAAAATCAGGCATGGCGTTCAGCCGGACGGCATGGCGCAAACCGCCGTCGACTATTTTGCTTAAGGTGAACCGGTAAAGAAGATGCCAGCAGCCGTAACCATCAAAAAGTATCACATGAGGTCAATATGACACCCATTACCCCCATAGATCCAACAGCAAGCACGGCGCAGTCAAAGGCCTCGGTGAAGATCCTGGGCAAGGATGATTTTTTAAACATGTTGATTGCCCAGCTGCAGCATCAGGATCCGCTAAATCCGGCGGACAGCACCGAATTCACCGCCCAACTGGCGCAGTTCAGTTCCCTCGAGCAATTGAGCAATATTCATGAGAGCCTCGAGAACATGGAACAGTTTCAAGCATCGCTGACGCATTCTCAGGCGGTATCCTACATCGGTAAAGAGATAACCGCTGCCGGCAGCGGGCTCCATCTGAGAGACGGTCAGACGGCTGCCTGCCATTTTGAATTGGAAGCGAATGCCGCCCTAACGGCGGTCAGCATTTACGATGCCACCGGTGGTTTCGTGAATTCTTTCGAGACCGGTCCATTGGGCCCGGGCCGGCAGAGCGCGATCTGGGATGGTACGGATTTTAACGGCAATCAGATGCCGGCGGGTGCCTATACCTTTGAAATCCAGGCCGTCGACGCCACCAACGAAAGTGTGAGGGTCAGACCGCTGATGAGCGCGATGGTCACCGGTGTGTCGTTCAAAGATAAAACAGCATATTTGATGACCGAGCTGCAGAGCGTCGCGCTCGATAAAGTTATCGACGTTATGGAAGCATCTCCGCCGGCAGCCCCGGTCACAACCCAGACAGCAGCAATTTTAGATGAACATCCTAATGGAGGACTATAAAAATGATCGGTTCATTGTTTGCCGGTATATCCGGACTCAATGT
>JASFGN010000444.1:0-3875 GCA_050123735.1 Desulfobacterales bacterium
GAAAGAAATTGTGCGCGTGATCAAGCCCAATGGCATGCTGGCCGTTGTTGAGTTCTGCAAAAAGGATGGGCCTCCGGGCCCCCCGAAACCGGTGAGGCTAGCGCCGGAAGAAGTGGATCAAATCCTATCGGCATATGGCTTCCAACAAATGCACTATACCGAAATCGGGCCTGATAATTATTTGCAGATTTTCAACCTCAACCCTTAACCGCCCCCAGCGTATAACCGCTGATAAATCGATCCACAAAAAAGTTATAAACAATGACCACGGGCAAAGATGCAATCAGGCACCCGGCCATCAATCCGCCCCAGTTGTAAACGTCCCCATGCACCAGGAAAGTCGGCACCCCTACACTGACAGTGTAGTTGGAGGCTGTGGTGACAAAGGTCAGCGTGTAGATATACTCCTGTACCACCAGCGTAAAGCTGAAGATCACCACCGTTAATATACCCGACGTCGATATGGGAATGACCATTCGAATAAACGCTCCGAACCGGGAGTAGCCGTCGATCATGGCGGCTTCTTCCAGATCCGGGGGGATGGCTTTAAAAAATCCCATCAACAGCCAGATGGCAAACGGCACCGTGAAGGATGGAAACACCACTACCAGTGACCACAGAGAGTCCTGCAGGCCCAAATTTGCGACCACCCGTGACATCGGAATAAACAGAATGGTCGGGGCCACCAGATAGGTAAGAAATATGCCGATTCCCAGTTTTTCACCCCAGCGTCCGCCAAGGCGCACCAGGCTGTATCCGGCAGGAATGGCCAGAGCCAGTGTGATGATGACAACCAATGTGCCGACCCAGGCGGTATTTAAAAGCCACCTCAAAAACAGGGTCTCATTGAAAAGATATCGCAGGTGTTCCATCGTCGGGGCGGAATTAAAGATAAACGGATTGTTGGCGCGGTTGTACAGATCGGCATCCTGTTTGAAGGTTGTGATCAGCATCCATAAAAAGGGCAGACTTGCAAAAACGGCGAATACAGCCAGGCTTCCCCAATGGGCGATCTGAAGGCCTATTTTTTTTCCGGGTTTTTTATGCTTCGTCATGTCAAGCCACCTCCGTGCGCCGGGCGATTCTGAGCATAAAAATGGCCACGGCCGCGAGCAGGGGGAAGAGGAACAGCGCCGTGGCAGCGCCTGTGGCCAGGTCACCGGCATCTATCCCCGTATAGAAGGCCTTGCTGACTAAAACCTGGGTGGAATTATACGGTCCGCCCCGGGTGAGCACCAGAATGATGATAATGTCGGTGGCGGTGAAGACGATGCCGAAAAGAACCGCTACCAGCATAATGGGCAGCATCATGGGAATGGTGATCTGGAATAGCTGCCGGAAATAACCGGCGCCATCGACAAGAGCCGCATCCTGAATGTCCTGCGGGATGGAGGCAAGCCCGGCCAGCATGATGACTGTTGCCAGCGGCAACATGCGCCAGACATGCACCGCAATGATGGCGGATATGGCCAGGTTCGGCTTGCCCAGCCACATGGGCCAGAAGTCAGGGCCGAACAGGCCCGTGTGCTGCAGCAGCCAGTTGATGGGACTGTAGATGGAATCCAGCATCCACAGCCAGCCGATGACACCCAGTGAAATAGGGGCGACATAAGGCATCAAAATCAGGGCCCGGACAATGAATTTGCCTCTGAAATCCTTTACCAGGATCAATGCCAGTATTTTGGCCAGGACTAAAACGATGATCATGGAGACGGCGGTAAAGAGAATGGTGTTTTTCAGCGCAAGCTTAAACTCAAAATCCCCGATGAGACTTTCTATGTTCTCTAATCCCACAAAGCCGAAATCGGCGCTGCCGATGGTAATGTCACTGAAGCTGTAAACAAATGCCATAATCAGCGGAAAGCCCACCAGAGCCAGAATATAGAGCACTGCCGGCGCGATCATCAAAAGGCCCAGCACTTTTTCATTGTCAAAAAAGAAGCTCAAATGCGGGTTTCGGCTTCGCAATGCGCCTTTTACCGCAGGAGTTGCTGTTTCCATCTGCTCTCCTTATAAGGGCAACGGCTCAGCGCGCAGCCCGGTGCGGGGGTCAAAAAATTTGACATCCTTGCGCGGGACCGCAAAATCATAGCGCTGATTCGGTTCAATTGGATAACGGGTAAAACTGGTGGGCAGATTGGCGATTGCCACCGCATGGCCGAAGCGCTCCTCCAGTTTACCGTATACCAGCCGATCCGCGCCCAGGTTTTCTATGCGTGTCACCGTAAAGGGTAGCAATACCAGGTCGCCGGGCCCTTCATGCATCTGCTGCGGCAAAAAACTTTCAGGGCGAAAACCGACGATCCGATCCGGCGTCTCAACCAGGTTCATGGGCGGCGAGCCCAAAAAACCGGCCACAAACGTATCGGCCGGATCCGAATAGACCTCATCCGGCGTGCCCAACTGCCGCACTTTGCCTGCATTCATCACGGCAATGCGATCCCCCATCCCCATGGCCTCCACCTGGTCATGGGTGACATAAATGGTCGTAATGGATACATCTTTCTGAAAGCGGTACAGTTCTTCGCGGGCTGAGGTTCTCAGCTTGGCATCCAGGTTGGAAAGGGGTTCGTCCAGCAAAAATACATTGGGCTCTCTGACCAGCGCACGGGCCAGCGCCACGCGCTGGCGTTCTCCACCGGAAAGCTCGCGCGGTTTTCTTTGCAGCAGCCGTTCGATGCCCAGCATTGCAGCGGACCATTCCACCTTTTTTTTCATGTCTTCTTTGCCCATTCCTATGGCCTTCAGCGGAAAGGCGATATTTTTATAAATGGTCATATGGGGGTACAGGGCGTAGCTTTGAAAGACCATCGCGATGCCCCGCGCCCGAGGGGGCAGGTGGGTGACAACCTGTCCACCGATCAATATATCTCCTGAGGTGGGCTTTTCCAAACCGGCGATCATGCGCAGCAGCGTGGTTTTGCCGCATCCCGATGGACCCAGCAGAACAAGAAATTCTTCCTCACTGCTGACAATGTCGACGCCGTCGACCGCCTTTACCTCGCCAAAGTGCTTGAATAAGCTTTGCGTTTCTACCTGGGGCAATGGCTCCTCCTTACTCGTTGCTGGTTATCTCGTCTATAAGGGGTTTCGAAACTTCTGATCGGATTCAAGGGTTAAAGGTGCCTAAATTGATCTAAAATGCCTAAAGTGCCTAAAGTTAAGGAGTCGCTGCGCTCCATTTTTTATTAAATAGACAGAATTCCACAACTTTTATTACTTTAAATCACTTTAGATTTTAGCTCACTTATATGCTGTTGGCATGTTTCAGAAACCGGACTCTGAAAGCGGCAACAGAAATTCATCTGACCGGTGCAGTGCTGTTAAGGCAGCACCGCTCCGGCCTGATGAAAATCTAACACCTGTAACCTGCAATTTAGAGCTTATAGCACTCGGTTAGGCCAACCCTCTTTCGCGCCATTTTTTAAAGATGCCGTCACATGACTTGGCGGTGCTGCTGACAGCGTCCTGGGCATCCATCATGCCGGAGGCGACGCGTGCGAACATGGTCGAAATGATCCAGGTGCTGTAAATTTCATCGATGGCGGCTGTGCAATATCCCGGGTAGCCGACGTTGGTCGCCCAATCGAGAACGTCTTCAAGCACTTTATACTTGTCCGGCGGTTGGGCCGTTTTGTCATTGGATATCAATTCCTTGAGGTCCGGTACCGTTTGGGCAAAGCAGGGAAAATTGTAAAATTCACTGGCCATAAAGGCGCGCCGGAAATTGGCGACGTAGTCGACCAAAAATTTCTTGGCACCGTCGATGTTGTCCGCAAATTTCCAGATGGCGTAGACGTCCATGACATGCTCCAGGCCAATTCGGCGCACGGGCCCTTTACAGGCTTTGGCCAGCCAGATTTTCTTTTCCATCT
>JASFGN010000445.1:0-3871 GCA_050123735.1 Desulfobacterales bacterium
GCATGGCCGGCGGTTTGCCGGGCAAAAGATTTTGCTGGACTTCTTCGGCCAATTTCAACGCGGTGATGAGCTGCATGCGATGCTGGAGCCCATCGATCATGGTATTGGTGTGACCGGCGATCACCCCGAACTCATCATGAGTGGCAACCGGCACCCTTTTGGATAGATCTCCTTGAGTTACTTTTTCGAGCACACCGGTTTCATTCTGGAACAGGAGTTTCAGATTTTTGGAATAGGAAATGATCAAATTGATAATGGCCGCCAGAAGGACTCCCATTACAAAGAAGACTTCCCGCATAACGGACAATTGCGCCTGCAAAAGCGAGGTGTTGCTATCTTTAATGTTCGAAAGCCATACGACATCGCGGGAAATGACGAGCCCCAAGACCACAGTCACAAATATGATGGTGATCAGGGCTACCAGCGAAAATTTACGCGTGATTGAATACAGACGGGAAGGGGGTGGCAGTGCCTTGTTTTCAGCCATGGTATCAGCGATGATTTTGCGCTCACGGGCCAGCGCCATATCCAAACCCAGGAAGAATCCGACCACAGCGCAGCCCAGCAGTAAGCTGAGCCCGCTGGTGGCCGGAAAGCCGTAAGCGATGGTGTTATATACGACCGCCGCAGCACCCGCAGCTATACACAGCGCCAATTCCAGCAGGAACTGCTTGCGGGGCTGGACCATCAACGGCCGGGAGTCAACCAGGCGGTTCTCAAGGAAGCGGTGCAGCACCAGAGCCGCCAGGAAGGGAATCAGGAGGATTACCCCCAAAAGCACGGGGGGCATTTCTTCCATAAACGGTCAGACCTGTCCGCCATAAATGGTCAGCGCAACTACGGAAACACCATAAAAAATAATGATTCTGAGCATTAAGTGTCCTTTAGGCTTTATTATTGATTATGCAATAAAGGTAAAAAAATCAACCCATAGTGTGAGTCTGTGGCTACAGGGAATGGCAGGATCGCAACCGGCGACCGCTTGACAGGCATTCGACCACATCCTACCTTTAATTCCGTTCGTCGATATCAAGGCGATGCTGTCTGAGCTAACATCGCCGCGTTTTACGGCCGGGCCGGGTTAAGCCGGACAGAATGTAAAATCAAATGTTATCGGAGTGTAGAATTAAACGCCAAACGGATTGGACATCATGACTCAGCATCGTATTCGCAACACCGACAACCTACGCGTGGCAAAGATTATCGAAACCCGCTCACCGGCCGGCCGGCATGATGCCGTCCAGGGCTGGCACAACCTGTTAAAGGATCTTCTTTCCCAGATGGCGCCGTATTTGCGGGAAGGGCATTTGGTGACTTTCCGTGAGCTCAAAGCCTCCGAGCGCTTGTTTTTTGAAAACCGTTTGCAAACCATCAGGGTGCCGGCTGCGGCCCAAGCCCTGTACCTGCCACCGAGCGTGCGCCACCAGATGTTATATCAGCGCCCAGCGGGTGAACCTCAGCCGGTTCCCGAGCATTCGCCGGACGATCCGCCGGATGAAGGCATTGTTCTGGCCTGCCGTAAGTCCGATGTCAACGTCGTGATGAATGCCCTGCTGGCCAAACCGCCATTTGCACCGGCAATCGATGTTTATGACGACGGCCAGCTTCTGGCCGGATATGTTTATCATACGATAGACGAATGCATCACCCATCTTGCTAAAGTCATGCACATCCATTTACAGCCGGGGGGGCGTCAAAAATGACAACCGCCTCCGCCGCACTTTGATTCACTTCAGCGACCTGTGAACATGAACCCGGATCTTAAACTACGGCGCAAGTGGGCATCGCGCGCCCACGGCCATCAGATCGTTTTTACCAGTGCCCTGTTCCCGGCTCACCCTTAAACGGTCCGACGATCTCACCTGTGACCCAACCGCCGTAGAATTTTCCGGGCTGGGGCCTGACTTTTTCCCCGGCAACATAACAGTTTAATTTGGACGGGTAGAAAGAGACGTAGTCACGAATTTTTTGATATGCGCCTTTCGGCGCGGGGTAGCTCCAGCCGACGACGCCTGCTTCCGGGTCGGCGGCCAGCCCCCAGTATTGCGCCACGCCTTTCCACTCACACGCGGAAGTTCCTGCTGCCGAGCGGAGCAGGGCCCAGTTCACATCTTGCGCTGGAATATAAAACGAGGGCGGGCTGGCGGTTTCCAGCAGACGGCAAACGCTGTTGGATTCAGCGATAACCTGATCTTCATAGCAAACCTTTACCGGCCGGCCATCGCGCACCAGTTCAGGAGGCCTGGGGTAATCCCACACCGATTCCTGCCCGGGCTTTGGCATGACGGCGAAATCCGGTCTTTTCTGTCCTCTGTATGTCCACATTCAAACGGCGTCCTTTCGCTACGGATGTTGAAACTTCAATTACGCCAGCAAAGATAGCATATTAAAAAAAATGGCATGGGGCACTCAAGATGGTGCGACCATTATCGAAGCGACGATGATGACCACCGTCACGAAATGCGCAGCTATCATGTCGAGCATGGCTGATTTTTATCTCGCTGAAATAAAGTTTAAAACAGCTGTATTTGTGAGCGGCTCTGTGCTGCCGATTTCAATGAGACTATGTTTAACATAGGATGATATAGGGATAAGGCAAGTTTTTCAGGCATCAACATTGGCAGAACCGACAGGCGTTCTGTTTTGCTTTTCCGCTGTTCCTGAAATAATCGGCGGCTCGGATTCTGGATAGGATGTTTGCATACTTTAAAAAAATCTGATCTCTCATACTCAAAAAACGAAGCAATTATCCATTATGGGTTATCATCAATTATGGTCTGCACCCACTAATTCTGTGCTTTAAATCGAATTACGCTGGCTTTCTTTTCATATGGACGCCGAAAGAGTTCTGCGCCGACTCCCTCATTATTTCTCCATAGAATTTGACCTCGGCGTTTTTGATTCTCTCCTGCCGGGTTTGGATCCACCACCGTGATTATTTCTCCGATGGGCAGGATCTCCTTGGTCCTGATAAAGAGGCCGTTGCGACTGTAGTTTTTGAGTTGGCCCTCATAGAGTCGGGTTCGTGTCGCGAAAAAGATTTTTTCTGAACACGCATGTCTCTTTTCGATGCGGAGTTCAACGCCTCTGTGAATTTTTAATGCTTTCATTATCCATTCCTTTCCAGAATCATCTTCGACAAAATGAGTGTTTATCCGGTCATCATATTCAGATGCATTCTATCTTCGTTGGAATGCGTTGCTTCTTCTTCAATTTTAGCAATCGTTGAGTCCATTTTATTGTAATCGTATACATGCTCTGATTGAAGTGCAAGATTTGTGCAAAGACAGGCATAGAGCAATTTTTTTTAGCAACATGAATAATTACGGAAGGTTATTTTGGCTTACACCAGCGCCGTTTCATTTTGAGAGAAAATATTTTCAAAATTTATGAAATTTGGTTCCCAGTTTCTGGCATTTGTTTTCTCCTGAACTGGCGAGTGAAACGGACCTGATAACGGTTTGTGTCTAATTATCGATGCGAAGAGAAAGTAATTTTCAAATCTTTTATTTTGTATTTTCTATTTTTGCAGAATAAGCTCCCATTGAAATCTTATCCTTATTTACTCTAAATATTTTTATCTTATTGGTAAGTTCGGTTGTAATCGGAATTTGCTCTAACCAATCAGGCAGAGGACCGTACCACAGGCGATGATAAAATTTCCCTTCCTGTTTTCCTTCCGGTATTAAATAATCGTACAAACCGGATTCTGGCGGGCCCACTAAAATAATATCGATATCTCTTTTCTGAATAATAGCTCGAGCAATTTCTTCATCTTCGGAGTTCATAATTTTATAAGTATCCAGAATACCCTTTTCATTCCGATGAGCCGGTGTGCCAATAACCTCGTGTTTTGTTTTGTATAATATAA
>JASFGN010000446.1:0-3867 GCA_050123735.1 Desulfobacterales bacterium
TGCCCAGCTGCCGATTGGCATCGGCAATCAAACTTTCCAGCACCGTGGCATAAGACAACAACAAGCTGCCGCGCAGACGGTCGTGAATATAGCGTTGACTCAGCGGCTCTATGGTTGCCAAATGCGCTACGGTTTCGCCCAGGTGATATCGCAGGGTGCGGTCGGCCCATTCAGGCATGCGCGCGGTGTACTCCAATTCACCCTTGTAATCAATGAGTTGCGGATCTGTTTGCACCAGCCGGTTAAGATTTTGGATCAGCGCCTGTTGCTGACGGGCAGAAATCAATCCAATGCCGTAAAGGCCATCGGCGTATTTGATCAGCCATGAAAGCCGTTGGCGGCGGGTGGCTTCTGATAGCTGGGCAATCATGATATCCCCCATGCGAAACAACTCACCCTCCAACACGATGCTGGCATCCAGCACTGCCAGCATTTGTGCGGCATCACCGGCCTTGTTCAGATTGTCACGCAGCATCGCCAGCAAAAGACTGACAGCTAAAAACCGCTCCCTGGCATCGTTCTGGGGCGCAAGCCCGTTGGCCGTTTGCACCAGAGATTCGGCAAAGGGGGCATTTTTGACAGTCCTGGACAGGGTTTCAATTTCTTTTTGGATGTCACGGGCTTTGAACACCTGCTCGATGATATCGGATAGATGGGCATAATCCTTGGCCAGTTCGGGTTTTCCCTGCCGGGCTGCGTAGTCTTTCACTTGTTGGGCATCCGCCAGCTCCGGATGGACATGCAGCTTGATACGCAGCGTTTCAAAATCGGGATCATTTTCAGCAAGCGTGCGGGAAAGCTGCCGCATTTCGGTTATCGGAGCACCCTGGCGGCCGTGGGGAATGAAGCGCACGGCCTCCCGCAGCAGCATAAACCGATTATCGCGCCAGTCCGAATCGGAAACCAGTGCCAGCAAGAGCTCGCGCCCGGCACGTGTTTCGTCTTCAGTTTGCAGCGCACCGCGATAATAGCGGGCGCGACGGAAAATCCAGCCATTATCCGCTTCAATCAGAAACTGTTCCAGGATCATTTGTTTGGTTATGTCTAAATGGCGGGGATCCTGCAAAAATTCCTCGGCACGCACATCGGCAAAAACATTGGCGATATAATAACCCCTGTCCCTCAGGATTTTGACGCGCTCATTCCATTCGCCATGCTGAACCCCGCCGCCGCGCTCGCTGCAGGCGTATTCTTTGGGCAGTTGGATGGTGCCGTCATTGCAGAACCAGCGAATATGTTCAAAAGGGCCCCGAGAAGCCGTCTTCATCTTCTGGACCCAGCTGCGCAACGTGGCCTCATCCGGTGTGGCAGCCAACGAAGGAGCCGCCAGCAACGCCAGCACGCTAAAACATAAGAATGCGGTAAACCATTGCTTCTTCATTATAAGAACGTCCTTTATGACGAAAAGGTAAAAAATCCAGACCGTTTTCTGAAAAAAGATAGACTTTAATCTAATACCGATTCATCTGTCAAGAAAGGTGCACCGAACATAAATTTTCAGACACCGGGCTGACGGGGTTCAAAAGCTGTGCCAATCTATTCATGATTGCACTTCAAGGGATTGTATGCCAGAATTAAAAGGTTTGCGACCCGTGAAAGGTGAAACCCTTTTTGCCGATCCATAACCATCAGTCAAAGGAGGCTGCAAATGGCAAAGAAAAAAATGATTCATGAATTTATGCGCATGAAACAGGACGGTGAAAAAATCACCTTTCTGACCGCCTATGACTTTCCCACCGCCCAGTTTGCCGAAGCGGCCGGCCTGGATATGCTGCTGGTGGGTGATTCCCTGGGTATGTGCGTTTATGGTTATTCCGGAACCGTACCGGTGGTCATGGACCAGTGCATCTATCATTGTGAAGCGGTGCGACGCGGCGCACCCAATACTTTTATTGTTGGGGATATGCCGTTTATGTCCTATCAAAGCTCCCTGGAAAAGGCGGTTGAAAACGCCGGCCGCTTTTTGAAGGAAGCCGGCTGTGATGCCATCAAACTCGAAGGCGGCGTCCGGGTGGTTCCGCAGATCAAAGCCATTGTGGAGGCCGGCATCCTGGTGATGGGCCATATCGGCCTCACGCCCCAGAGCTCCGGTCAGCTGGGGGGCCACAAAGCCCAGGGACGCACGCTGGAAACGGCCAGCATCGTCGTTCAGGATGCATTGGCGGTTCAGGAAGCCGGCGCCCAGATGATTTTACTGGAAGCGATCCCACCGGAGGTGGCCGCTTATATCACAAAAAAGTTAAGCATCCCGGTACTTTCCATCGGAGCCGGACCGGACTGCGACGGCCAGCTGCTGATCGTTTCTGATATGATCGGCCAGTTTCAGGCCTTTACCCCGAAGTTTGTTAAAAAATATTGCAATGTCGCCGAAGTCGTCACCAACGCCATGAAAGCATATGTGGCCGAAGTCAAAGCCGGTAAATTCCCCGAAGAAGATCACTGCTATCACATGATTTCCGGCGAGAAAGAAAAGTTCGACGCTGAATTTAAGTGACCTGCAGTCACTTAAATATCATTCTCTATAAAATCGGTGGGAGCAGCATCCTGCCGCGATTCAGCAGCAGGTCCGACCTCCGTGCCGGGCGGCAAAATCAGCTACATAGGGCTTCCCCAGTAGAGGGATAAGGGGTACGAACAGTTTATAAGAGTAAAAATTATTGAATAACCACGAAAGCATGAAAGAATTAAAACACGAAAAAAAACTAAAGCATTTCGTGGCTTCCTAAATTTCGTGTTTTCGTGGTGAAATCTTTTGGAGGTGTCGTTATGTCAGACATTAGAAATTTACTCAAGATTTCAGATGAACGCCTGGAGGAGATCAACGCCCTGCTGACCGATCCGGGCAACAAACTTGTCAATGAACTGCTGGAAGTCATTGAGCAATTCGGCGGCCCCCGGAAAATTAACCGCCGAGCGCAGGATTCTGCTAAACTGGAAAATTTAATGGCCCGGCTGCAGGATGCCAAATCGCCCTATGTCGCTGATTTGAACTGGCTGATAGAACAACGCGACAACGGGGCCTTTATTTCCATGCCGGACTACTGCGGGCGCGTGCTGGGTGATAAGGCCAAAGCTGCCGATATTAGCCACAAAAATGCGGTCACCCTGGAAATCAGCGCCCTGCAGTATTTTCCCTGGCTGATTACCGAAGCCCGGCGCAGCATCGATAAGGGAGAATTGATGCCCGGCCGCTTTATCCGGGTTCGCAATATGGCCGAGCAGGAAACCGACAACGGTGATGTGATGGCCGTGGCCGCCGCCATGCAGATCATCGGCGCCAGCTATGTTGAAACCCTGGACACCAAAGGCACCGACGGCTCCAACGTGCACCTGGGCGGCCCGGAAACCATCACCGGCTATTTTGGCGGCGTGGGGCAACCCAACGAATATCCCATTAAATGGGTCCGGGAGTTTCTTAAGTTCTACACCACCTACGGGGTGCAGCAGGTGCTCAATATCAACCCGGGAACCGTGCTGGTGGGGTATCTGCTCCACAAGCTGGGGATCAATAATGAGTTTAAGATTTCGGTGTTTATGGGCAATGACAATCCCTTTTCGATCCTATGGACCCTGATGACGGCCCGGCTCTTTGCGCGCGAGGATGGCACCACTTCGCTGATCGGATTTAACCTGTCCAACTCGGCCAACAACGACACCATCCGCAAGGCCGCCGCCATTCGCCGGGCCCTGGGCCTGGAGGATGTCGTCCGCTTTGAGCATCACATCACAGAGACCTGGAAATCCATCGTCCGTCAGCCGTATAACCGCAGAGACGAGCTGGTCGAGATCGCCCGGGAAGTGCCCAACATTGCAGCCAAGCATGAAGGCGGGGAGGTCGAGGTCGAACAGAAACTGGCGCACCCCTCC
>JASFGN010000447.1:0-3862 GCA_050123735.1 Desulfobacterales bacterium
AATCGATGCCCTAAATGGCACCGAGTTAAAAGGAAGAACGCTTAAAGTGAATGAGGCTCGTCCTCGCACCGAAAGACGCGGTAGTGGAGGAGGATACGGCCGCGGCCGGGGAGGACGAAGTGGTGGCCGAGGTGGACAAGGTGGGGGTCGAGGTGGATATGGCGGTGGCCGAGGAGGACGAGGGCGTGGCAGATGAGGACCAAACGAAGACATTAGCTGCTAATCATCGACATTCAACAAACGCCACCAGGGTTGTTAAAATTTAGCCTAAAAAGCCGCCCAAGACCGACCTGAAAAAGCAGCGAGCTTTTTCAGGCAACTTAGCTTCCCGCCGGTATCTGCTATTTATTATAGATTGATAATTAATTTTGTGAAATGACCCCCTAATACTGCTCAAATCATCGCAAGCTGTTAAAAGTCCCTTGAGATGGGTTTGGGGTTGATTTCATCATAAATTCATATGCTTTCGTATGACAATAGCCAATGCCATACATGGTCATATATGGCCATTGGTCATATATGACCACATTATTATACGCATTTATCGCTCCTCGACTTATTCCCCTTAATAAAAATATTTATATAATATCAATTAGTTAAATTAGATTGAGTCGGACTCAGCCTGACTGGCACGAAGTTTGAAAATATGGCTTTAGACTATTTGAATTTTTTTGATAACAGGCTGGGCAGTCAAATTTACAAGCTATACCAACGCGGGTGTCCCGTCTTTTGTGATAGGGGGTTCTTGCGATCATTGTCCGTGCAACAATCAATGCGCTTAAAGAAAAGCGGATAGAGGTTATGCAATCATTTCTCTCGGTGATGGAGGGTTTTAGACATGACAATCATGTTCAAAATATGTCGATTATTTCTTTTCACCGCTTGCCTTATAATGATTTCAGGCATTACGCCTGTTATCGCTTTAGAACAAGAAGATCTTCTAGACGGCAAAGTTTTTATTGGTCAATCAAGAGAGAAACACAAAAGATCCGTTAAAGAAGATGAACTTAGGTTTGTTAAAGGTGAATTTTACTCGGTCGGTTATGGTAAACGAGGCTTTAGTGGGGGCGTGTACAAAGTCAGAACAGAAGATGATAGGATTTATTTCGAGGCCGAAACCGTAAGCCCAAAACGAGGCAAAATTAGATGGCGTGGAATCGTCCATGGGAATTCCATCGAGGTGAATTACCACTGGAGCAAAAGGGGGTGGCTTAGTGATACCGAAAAAGACTATTTGTTTAATGGGACATTAAAGAGATAAACGAAATACAAGAGCATCCTTATCCTTTTTCCATTTTTCGAGTGGCTTCAAATTATTGACCCAACTGCGTCTGACACAGTTGGATCGATTCGGTTTGGGTGTCGTTCTACCATGCAATAGCCCGAAGCAAGGAGTTTTATAATATGAACATTCTTTTCATTTACCCAAAGTTTCCCGATACGTTTTGGTCTTTCAGTTACGCTTTAAAATTCATTCGAAAGAAAGCGGCATACCCGCCGTTGGGCTTGCTCACCGTTGCGGCCATGTTACCAGATGAATTTAAAAGCCGTCTGGTGGATGTTAACGTGAACGACCTCACCGATGATGATCTCTCATGGGCAGACCTGGCCTTCATAGGAGCAATGGCCGTTCAACGGGACTCAGCCAAACAAATCATTGCCCGTTGTAAACAGACGGGCTTGAAAGTCATCGCAGGGGGGCCGCTATTTACAGCCGAACCGGATGTTTTTGAGGAGGTAGATCATCTTGTCCTTGATGAGGCCGAACTGACATTGCCATCTTTTCTTGAAGACCTTGAAAACGGTCATCTAAAAAAGATTTACAGGGCTTCTGGGTTCTGCAATCTTCGTCACACCCCGCCTCCTGCTTGGGATCTGATCGATATGAAAAAATATGCTTCTATGAGCATTCAGTTTTCCAGGGGCTGTCCATTCAACTGCGATTTCTGTAACGTGACGGTTCTCTTCGGCCACAGGCCCCGGCTGAAGTCAGCCCAGCAGGTGCTCGCAGAATTGGATCGGCTGTATGATGCGGGTTGGCGTAGTGATGTCTTTTTTGTTGACGACAACTTTATTGGAAACAAGCGGTACTTAAAAACGCAGCTGCTACCCGCCCTGATCGAGTGGCGCACAGATAAGAAGGGTTGTGTATTTTTCACAGAAGCTTCGATTAACTTGGCTGACGATGCCGAACTTTTGGACCTGATGGTCAAGGCTGGTTTTGATTCGGTTTTCATTGGAATCGAAACGCCGAATAATGACAGCCTGACCGAATGCCAAAAAATACAAAACAAGAACCGCGACCTCATCAATGATGTAAAGATTTTGCAGCGTGCTGGCTTACAGGTTCAAGGGGGCTTTATTGTCGGCTTTGACAGCGATACCCAGTCAACTTTTAAGCAGCTGATCGATTTTATCCAAAGAAGCGGTATTGTGACCGCCATGGTCGGGCTGCTCCAGGCACCACCGGGAACCCGGTTGTTTGACCGGCTGAAGAAGGATAACCGTCTGTTGGGGTTGATGATCTCAGGTGATAATGTGGATGGCACCACCAACATTGACCCCAAAATGGGGCTCGATCAGCTCATGAGTGGCTACCGGTTCATCATGGGATATATCTATTCCCCCAGACATTATTACCGTCGTGTAAAAGTATTTCTCAAAGAATTCGGAAATTCCAAGGTGAACACACCGATGGATCTTCAACGCTTTCTTGCGTTTTTCCGTTCCAGCATTCGACTCGGAATCCTGGGCAAAGAGCGTTTTCATTACTGGTATTTGATGACCTGGACCCTGGTGCGCAAACCCAGGCTGCTACCCCTTGTCGTCACCCTTGCCATATACGGCTATCACTTCCGCAAGATATGCGAGATCCACATTCTTTGAGCCGGGGTGTAAATTGCCCTTTAAAACCCGCAGATATTTGCTGCAAACAGACAAGGAGTTCGTATGAATGAATTTATTGAATTTTTTGAAAGCAAAGAGATCAAAAATATCAAAAATTTGACAGTTTTTGTCCAAAATTTTCTGAAGGAGCCAGCAATTTTTTTTAATTTAACTGAAGCTCAAAGAAATGAAATGGAACAAAAAATGGATGAAGCCCTGGCTTTCTTCAAAGATTGAAAATAGCTGACACAGCCAGACTCTGATTTCAATTAGAAGTGGTTTTGAAACTACTTCTAGGCAACATATGCCTGATCGTTTTGTTTCTGCAAAGGGCAAGAAAATGATTCGCCAGTATGTCTGCCTGAAATTCATAACCGCCACAAATTATGTGGATGCAAAGGAGGGAGGCTATGCCTGAATGGAATCAATCCCCAGGGGGGGCACCGCCGTCTTTGGATGACATTCTGGAGAAAATTCGACTGAAGATAGAAGGATTCAAAGGCGCTCCGTTCTTGATCCTCGGCGCTGTGGCGGCGGTGGTGGTTATCTTGTGGACAGCCTGGTTCACCGTCCAGCCAGAAGAAACGGGAATTGTGCAGCGCTTTGGAAAAGTCATGCGCACGGCCGGCCCGGGACTGCATTTTAAACTGCCTTTCGGTGTCGAAAAGGTTCGTCTGTTACCCACGGCCCGTGTGCTTAAAGAGGAGTTCGGTTTCCGGACAGTGGCCACCGTGCCCGGCGAGAAGACGCGGTATGATACGAGCGGTTCACATAAGGACGAGTCGTTGATGCTAACCGGAGATCTAAACGTTATCGATGTCCAGTGGATCATCCAGTACCGCATCGAAGACCCGATCCGCTACTTGTTCCAGGTACGCAACACACCGAAAACGATCCGCGATACCACCGAGGCTATTATGCGCCGGGCGGTGGGCAACCGTCTCGGCAGCGATGTGCTGACAACCGGCCGGGTGGC
>JASFGN010000448.1:0-3859 GCA_050123735.1 Desulfobacterales bacterium
CGTTCGTATGCCAGGGCGAAGGGCTTGATGAAAAGAGGCATCGGCGAAGCCCGTGCCTGGCAATCGGCTACGAATGGAAGAGGCCCCTGGTACAACTCAGGAGCCTCTCACATGAATCAGGCGCTTGCCAAGAAATTCTTTGATCAACTTGGGAAGCTGTTGAATAAGTGGTTTTTAAATATCGATCTGTTGCGCCAAATTTCAAATTTTTTAAAAAGGGTCTTTTTCGGCAGCTGCTATATCTGATTAGCTTGCCCGTCACCCCCCGGACTTGTTCCCCGCCCATTATGTCCCGGCAAAGTTCATGATCTTTTCGATATTGTGCACCATACAGTAGAGCATCCATTGGATGTTAACTTTGACTTTGCCTCTGAGCGTAAAACGATTCAAGCGCTTTTGGGTTTTAATATTGGCAAAGACCGGCTCCACAATGGCAAAGCGCTGTGGATATATTTCGCGACCCTTGGCACTGTCGACTTTGTTTTGCATCGCTTTGGAAAAATTGCTCTTTTCAGCACCGATGGGAACATCTAACGAGCGGCGCTTGGTGTTTTTGCGATAAAAACATCGAGGTGTTAATGAACAGCTTGCACAATCGTTCTCATCTGCTAGATAGCGGCGGTAGATGTTTCGATCCCGTGTGAATTTTTTCGTGTCTAATTTCAAAATCTTTCCATTGGGACAAATATAACAATCCTTGCTCTGGTCATATTTAAAATCTTTTAAAACAAATTTATTGCCCTTTCTTGGTCTATATCGGGGCCGGGTGGCAAAACGCGGATCGCGGTTGCGAAATTTTAAATCCGGTATGTACGCATCAAGCTGTTCATCATGACATTTTTTTAAATTATTTTGATTATGGTAGTTGGTGTCAGCAGTAAAAACTTTGCCTTTAAAATAATCTGCTCGTTGACCGATTTTTTGCAAGTTGTCTTTGGCCCCATCCACCATGGGCTCAAGATGTTTGGCATCCTGTCCGCTGCCAAAAGCTTCTCCATGAACGACAATCTGGTGTTTTCCATCCACCAGCGCCTGACCGTTATAGCCCTGAATGGTGCCGCCGGAGGTGAGCATCATGGCTGATTCATTATCGGTTAGATTGCTTTTAAGCTCTTTGCCATTTGAGCTGATCTTGGCATCATTTTCTTTGAGCCATCTTTCAATGCGATCGGCTTGTTTTTTAAGCTTGTCAATTTGCCGTTCACGGCTCGATGGTCCAGCAAAATCATCGTCGTCATCTTTATCTGCCTCGATCTGATCTTTTAATAAGCGTTTAACCTTTTTTTGTATTTTGTCCTTTTTCTTTTTTAGTTCTGATATGGTGCCGCTGTTTTCCTTAGAAGCATTAGAGGGTAGCTTGACCCCGTCTAAGGCAAAAAAGGTTCCACCCAATAAGTTTTCTTGCTCACAGACCAATAAAATATCGCAAAACAGCGGCAATATCTGATCTTTCATCGAGGATACAAAAGTTGCAATGGTACTGTGATCGGGCCGCTGGTTGCCTGAAAGCGCCATAAAGGTTACGTTCTCACAGCAGGCCCTTTCAATTTGCCGCGAGGATATCAGCCCCCGCGCGTAAGCCAACAATAACACTTTTAACAAAATCTTGGGATCATAGGCACTGCGGCCTGTCTCGTCATTTTTGTAGTTGCCCTCAAATACCGACATGTCCATGCGCGTCTCAATTAGCGTATGGATGGCAAACTCCAGACTGCCCGGTACCAGTTGCTCTTGTAAAGATACTGGGATTAAAACCTTTTGGGAATAATCATAACGCTTAAATTTGGCCATCGCTTTGTTGCTCCAGATTAGCTTGTTTATTAAATTAACAGCTAATCAATTCCTAGCAATACAACTAGACATTGTCAAATAGAAAAATAAATGGATAGTAGATATTTGTGGGAAATTGTTCTTAGTATTGAGCAGAATAAAAACGGTTAGATTTTACATCAAAATGACCGTCAATCGATACCTTTTTCGACACCTATGAAAAAGCTACCGTCAAGTAAAAAAGAATTTTGATCGGGTGCATCGCCAAACACCTATTCGTGTTCACCCCGAAGGTGTCACATTATCATGCATTTGATAGTCGGCGTCCCAATCAGTCTCGCGGCCTCGCGCGCAGCGGGCCATGTCGAAAAACGGGTTACGCCAATGCGTCGATGCTGTCTCGATACGGTTTTTGATCTCTTAAAATGAAAAAGGCATATTGAACAATCTTATGCGCTGTTGCCACAATAGCCTTCTGGTAACCGGATCTTACGATTCGGCGACGAAAAAATACATTTAGTCGGCTTTTGGTTCGCGCCGCTGCCTGGGCCGCTTCGATCAAAGCGGTTCGAAGATAAGGCGAACCTTGTTTGGTGATGCGGCCAATGCGCTGTTTGTCGGCACTGGCATCGAGTCGGGGGACCAAACCGGCATATGAGGATAAATGCCGATACGACTTGAACCGGCTAATATCTTCTATCTCCGCGGCCATGAACATGGCTGTTATGGCCCCAACACCTGGTATCGTCATTAGCAACTGGGCCATGGGATCGTCTTTGGCATACTGCTTGACCTGTTGGGTTAACACCTCGGTGTGTTCTTTGATCTGGTGATAAAGCTTCAAATACGTGTCCACCTGATGGCGCTGATACAAGGGAAATTGTGCCTGTGATAAAAATAAAAGGCCTTGTTTACCAAACAGATCACTGCCAGGTACAGTAAAATTGTTTTTCGCCATAATGTTGTGGATACGGTTCTTCATGCGCACGGTGTCTCGAACCAACTTGCTGCGATGGCGCAGCAGCTCTTTAAGTTGGCGAGTTTGCTGACTGCTGACATGTACGGTTGCCAATAAATCGGCCCGCAGCAGCTGCGCTAACATATGTGAATCGAGCTTGTCATTTTTTATCCGCGCCGAGGCAATCGCCTTGGTTTTGACCGGGTTGCTGACAACCACTGGCATACCATGCTCGGTCAATAGATCGTATAGCCAATACCAGTTTGCCGTGGACTCGATCACAACCTGGGTGTCATTGTCTAAGGTTAAAAAATACTCAAGAATCGTTGGCTCCCGGTTGGTAACATTGGCCTTTTTAACTATTTGGCCACTTGTGTCAATGGTTGTTAAAAAAGATGTTTTCCTATGAAGATCGATACCTGTATAATACATTTGGCTACCTCCTTTGGGGTTGGGTTTGGTCATTCAACCCTACCTTAGCAATCTTGGCTAAGGGGAGGTAGCTTTTTCATATAATCAGTCTCTGGACTTGTGTCACTGCTCGACTCTGTTGCCAAGTTCCAATGTAACTCATGAACCGCCGTATACGGAACCGTACGTACGGTGGTGTGGGAGGACGGAGGGTGCGAACCCTCCTCCTACCCGATCGCAAAACCTTTCATATGCTATTTTACCTTACGATATATGCAATAAGTTGAGGTTATCTTGAATCGCCCCGGTTTTTCCGGAGACCAGGTTAATTGAGTCCGGCCACCATGGCCGGGGTCTTTTGCTGCTGATAGTATAATGCCTCGTACTCAACCGGGGGGATGTTCCCGATCGGCTCGAACAGCCGACGATTGTTGAACCAGTCCACCCATTCGAGGGTCGCAAGCTCCACCTGCTCCATCCCTTGCCAGGGGCCTTCTTTGTAAATCAGCTCTGTCTTGTACAACCCGATGATCGTCTCGGCAAGCGCATTGTCATATGAATCGCCAACGCTGCCCACCGAAGGCTCGATGCCGGCTTCCGCCAAACGCTCCGTATAGCTAATCGAAACGTACTGGACACCACGATCGCTGTGGTGAATAAGCTGACTGATTTCGGGACGAGCCCACAGCGCCTGCTCCAATGCATCAAGGGCCAGATCAC
>JASFGN010000449.1:0-3859 GCA_050123735.1 Desulfobacterales bacterium
GTATCTCACCCCGAAAAGCATCAAGCAACGGGGCCGGGATTTTGGCCGTGTGATGTTCACCTTTGATGTCCGACGGCAGCACCTGGACAACACTGAAAATTTGATCTGCATCTTTGTGAAATTCATCAAAGCTGAGATGAAAGTCGACAAAAGACGCGGTCAGGATAAAAACCGCCAATCCGACGGCCAGGCCGGTGATGTTGATGATCGCATATCCTCTGTGGTGAAGGATATGTCGAATGGCGGTTTTAAAATAGTTGGATAACATGCTCATTTTGGATTTTAGATTTCGGATCGCTGGATATCATAAGTTTAATAGAAAAAACTTTAGGCATTTTAGATCACTTTAGATCATTTTAGGCATTTATCTCATTCATACCGTAATGCGTCCACCGGATTGGCCCGTGCGGCCTTCAGGGCCTGATAACCGACCGTCAGGAAGGCAATGATGAGAGCCAGCGCAGTAGATGCCAGAAACGGTGTTGCCGTTAGCGTTAAGTGATAGGCATAATTCCTCAGCCAGTAATTCAGGGCAAAATAGGCAACCGGCCAGGCAATCAAATTGCTGACCAGCACCAGTTTAATGAACTCAACGGATAACATCATGATAATTCCTATTGCAGTTGCGCCGCAGGCTTTGCGAATGGCGATTTCTTTGGTTCGCTTTACCGTGGTATAAGCGGACAGACCGAACAACCCCAGACAGGAAATCATTATGGCTAAAAAAGTGCTGTAGATGAACATTTGCACCATCTTTTGCTCCAGAGCGTACATTTGATTCAACGCTTCGGTCAGCAACTCAGGCCCGAAAGCATAATCCGGATCGACACGCTGTAAATTGTCTTTGATAAACGCTAGGATTTCCGAGACATTTCCAGGCAAAATTCTGATCACAAGTATCCGGGTTTCTTCGGGAGCCATTTTAAGGACCAGCGGTTCTAATTCATGTTTTACATTGTTGAAGTGAAAATTTTTGATGACACCAATGATACGCCCGTCGTGGTTCCACATGGTCAACCGTTTTCCAATCGGCTCCTTGAGTCCCATCTGCCGGACAGCTTCCTCATTCACAAGTAAACCGGAAGGTGATTGCGGCGAGGTCTTTGGTGAAAAATTTGTGCCCCGTATGATCTGCATTTGAAACGTTTCAATGAAATCATCATCCACGGATCCATGATACATCCGGAACCTTTTGCCGGTTGTATTGCCCACCCATTCTGACAGCTCCTCTGAGGGCCCCCGCCAGTTTGGAAGGTTCAGCACGGCGGTTACATGCGATATTCCTTCATGCTGTAAAAATTTTTCCTTAAGCGGGCCGTAACCCTGTCTGACTTTTTCGGACATGGGCAGGTAGAGCAGGTTTTGCGGGTTGTACCCCAGGTCTTTGGTCAGCATATATTTCAATTGTGCGGTCACGCTAAAGGTGGCAATCATAAGCATAATCGATATCGCAAATTGCGTGGTTACCAGACCTTTGCGCAGCACAGTCCTTTTCGGGGTTGCAGTCGTCTGGCGTCCGATGATGTCGGCCGGTTGAAGCGAAGAAATAAAAAAAGCCGGGTAGGTGCCTGAAATCACCAAAACAAAGCCGAAGATCATCAGAAAAACCATCAGCAGTATAATGTTTTTAGATTCAAATAGGCTTAATTCCTTTATTTCGATTAAGTAATTAAACCCGGGCAGAAAAATTTCGGCCAATATGATCGCAACCGCAAGTGCAATGCCGACCAGCAGAATCGTCTCCGTCAAATATTTTAAGATAACCTGCATCCGGCTGGCGCCCATCACCTTGTACAGTCCGGCCTCCGCGATCCGGGTTTCAGATTGGGCGATGGCAAGATTTACATAATTGGATCTGGCCGTTATCAGAAGAAAGGCGGCCACTGTGAGGATTAAATAGATCACGCGAATATCGTAAGGTGCTTTTAGAAAATCGTAAGCCAAATGTGAGCGCAGCCAAATCGCTTTAATCGGCTGAAGTTGAAACCGTGCGTTTACTTCCGGACCGTAAATTTTTTTAGGGTAATCAGCCAGTTTTTGGTTGACCGCTTCGGGTTCAGCGTTCTTTTGTAGCATAACATAGGTGGTGTAATTAAAATGCTGCCATGGACCGCTTCCGGGTCTCGGTTTTTTGAAAGCACCAAACGGTAAAATCGCTCCCGCTGCCAGGCGCAAATGGGTATTTTTTTGGTTCTTTATCACGCCGGTAACATTAAGACCGCCCAATTCTCTGACATATAGCCTTTTACCGACCGGTTCTTCCTGTTTGAAAATTTTTTTTGCAAGACTTTCGGTAAGCACAATTGCGTCCGGTTCAATTAGGGCATTCTTCCGGCTGCCCTGCAAAAATGTAAAAGAGAAGATATCGAAGAATGAGGGATCGGTATAGTATAACGTCTCTGCGGTAATCCATTGATCCCGGTATCGGATCAAATTGCCACCGACGCGGGCCACACATACGGCATCGGATACTTCGGGATAGTCTTTTTTCAGTGCCTCAGCCAGAGCCAAGGGTGTCAGCGCTGCGGGCAGTTTTTTTTCAGTGTCTTCCAGGATCGCGTAAACACGGTAGATCTGATCCGCATTTTTGTGAAACGTATCGGTCGTCAATTCTTCATATACGAAAAGAAGAATCAAAATAAAGGCCGCCACTCCGACGGCCAGACCGGTGACGTTGATAATCGTGTAGAGTTTTTGACGCCGGATATTGCGCAAGGCGGTTTTGAGGTAGTTGTAAAACATGCTCATTTTGGATTTTGGATTTTAGATTTCGGATCGCTGGATATCATAAGTTTAATAGAAAAACTTTAGGCATTTATCTCATTCATACCGTAATGAATCCACCGGGTTGGCTTTGGCCACCCGAATGCAATGATACGCGGCGGTTGAAAAAGCGATTAACAGTGCCGCCACGGTTGTTATGAAAAATATCAGCAAGTTAATATCGGAGCGATAAGCAAAATTCCGAACCCACATGTGGATAAATGCCAGAGCCAGCGGGATTGCCAGACACGAAGCCAAAACCATCAGATACAATATTTCTTTGAACAACATTAAAATGATTCTGGCGGCCGAGGCGCCATATATTTTTCGAATAGCGACTTCTTTGATTCTACGGGAGGTATTAAATGATGTCAGGCCGAGTAAACCCAGGCATGAAATGGCGATGCACATGAGTGAAAAAATATTGATGAGCTGATTTTGTTTTCGATCGGTATCATAGAACCGGTCAAATTCCTTATCGAGGAAAGAGTAGACAAACGGGTAGCCGGGGTGGATCTGATTCCAGTTTTCCTTCAGGACCTCAATGACATTTGCAACATGTTCGGTTTTCATCCGTACGATCAAACTCCCGCCGATTTTTGGTTGCAAACTCATCCATAGCGGTTCGATTTCATGGTGAAGGGAATGGAAATTAAAATTTTTGACGACACCGATAACCTGGCCGCTGAAATTGGGTTTGTCCGGAAGTCCTTTGGTGAGCCGCTTACCGATGGGATTCTTCCACCGCATGTATTCAACGAGTTTTTCGTTGACAATAACCGCGCTGCTTTTGTCGGAAGGCCGATTTTCATCAAAGTCTCTGCCCTCCAGCAGTTCAATACCCAGTGTCTGGAGGAAATCATAATTCACCAGGAACCGATAAAAATTGTGCTCTTCCATGCCGCTTTTGCCCTCAACACTAATCAAGGCCGTCCAGGCTGCGCCGGGCCGGGTATGGGCGGTTGTTGCCGAAACGATATCCGGATGGCGCTTCAATTCAGTCAGTATGCCGGGAAGCTTGTCAAAATTCGCATCATCGTGAAGCTTGATGGAGACCACATTTTCTTCTTCAAAGCCCATATTCCGGTTGCGCATA
>JASFGN010000450.1:0-3855 GCA_050123735.1 Desulfobacterales bacterium
GCAGGACGTGGGTCTGACCGAGGGTAATATTTTTCAGGGAGAATTGAGCCTGGAGCAGCTGGGCCCGTTTCGCCCGGTTTCCGGCTGGTCACGCTATCAGACCCCCATCAATGACCTCTGGATGTGCGGTTCCTGCGTTCACCCGGGCGGTGGCATCATGGGCGCTCCCGGCGAACTGGCGGCCAAAAGCCTGCTTAAGTCCTGTTGATCGCTATGGGTTACTGACTCATTATGAACTGTGCCAGTTATCAGCAAACAGAGGACAGAAAACAAAGGACACATAGAAGGATATGCACTCAGAATGAGTGTAAAGTAGTCTGTCATCTGACCTCTGTCTTCTGTCATCTGACCTCTGTCTTCTGATAATTGACAACTTGATAACTGAAATTAAGAAACACTATTATCGCATGCATACATCAACCAATAACGCCTATGACGTAATTGTAATCGGTGCCGGGCACAATGGCCTGACCACCGCTGCATTCTTGGCCAAACAGGGACGTAAAGTTTTGGTCATTGAACGGCGCAATACCATCGGCGGCCTGGCGGCCGGTGAGGAATTTCACCCGGGATACCACACCGCCGGCGTTTTGCACGATAGCGGACAGGTTCGGTCCCGGGTTGTCAGGCGTCTTGATTTAAAGTCGCACGGCCTGGACATCATATCGGAAAGGCCGTCTGTTCTGGCCCTGGATCCTGAAGACCAGGGTATGCTTCTGGGCAGCAAAGAGCGTCGCACCGCTAAAGAGATACATTACTACTCACCTGAAGACGCCTGGCAATACCGCCAGTACCGCAAATTTATCAGGCACGTATCCGGCGTGGTCAATCGCATTTTCGACCGGCTTCCGCCGGCGACCGATTCGCCCAATGGGCGCGCACTATGGGATCTTTTTAAAACCGGTTTTGCCCTGCGGCGCCTGGGCAAGTCCAAAATGCTGGATTTGATGCGCATCGCCCCCATGTGTGTCGCCGACTGGCTCAACGAATGGTTTGACAACAGCCGTCTTAAGGCTGCACTGGCCGGCACCGGCTTAAGCGGCAATTTTGCCGGCCCCTGGAGCCCCGGTTCTGCCTTTAACCTGCTGTTGTGGGAGTGCGCCGCCCAAAATAGCCTCAAGGGCGGCCCCTGCTCTCTGATTGCCGCCCTTGAAAAGGCGGTTCTATCCCAGGGGGCTGAGATCCGTACCGCTGCTGAAGCAAATGAAATAAGGGTTGACCAAGGGCAGATCAAGGGCGTGATGTTAAAAAACGGTGAGCTGATTGAAGCCGCCATCGTGGCGGCATCCTGCGACCCCCGGCATACGTTTTTGGATCTTTTACCGGGAAATCAGGTTGAAAACCGGCATGAAAGCCGCATACAGCACATCCGCGGAGCCGGTACAACCGCCAAAGTGAATCTGGCGCTCAATGGCCTGCTCGAATTTAAAGGCCGTACAGGCGATAAAATTGCTTTTGCCCGCACGGGTCACCACCTGGACCACATTGAACAGGCTTTTGACGCCTGCAAGTATGGTCTGTTTTCAACCGACCCCATCCTCGATATCCATATTCCCACCGTTTCAAATCCGGATCTGGCCCCAGCGGGGCACAGCGTGGTATCGATTCTGGTGCATTTTGTGCCCTATCGGTTGCAAGCGCGCTGGGACCGGGAGCAGATGGATAAGCTGGGGGATACGGTTGTCAATACCTTGGAACAGTATGTGCTCGGTCTGAGCGATGCAATTGTCGCCCGGCAAGTTTTATCTCCGGTTGATCTGGAACAGCGCTACGGTCTGGTGCAGGGGCATATCCTGCACGGTGAGCACGCCCTGGATCAGTTGATTTTAAGACCCACCCCGGAATGCGCCCGCTATCATACACCCATTAAGGGGTTGTATCTGTGCGGCAGCGGCAGCCATCCGGGCGGCGGCATCACTTGCGGCCCGGGTGCCCTGGCAGCTTCGGTTATCGCACAAAGCTGAACAGCGGCTCAGGCTCTCACATTGACGATTGTTCGACCCTTGTGTTTGCCGCGTAACATCCGGTCGATGGCCTGATCCAGATCGGACAGGGTAATTTCTTCCACCACCGTTTCCATCATCGGGATTTTCCATTCGCCGGCAAGTTTCTCCCAGGTCTTGAGCCGTCTCGGCATCGGGCAATTTTGGGAATCGATACCGATGAGACTGACCCCGCGCAGGATGAAAGGGTATACGTTGATCGGCAGCTCAGGTGATGCCACATTACCGCAAGTCGTCACCACACCATTGGCATTCACGGATTTGATAGAGGTGGCCAGGATATCTCCACCTACCGTGTCGATACTGCCTGCCCACAGAGACTTGAGCAGCGGACGACCGCTTTGATCTGTGGCCTCTTCGATGCTGATGATACGCTTTGCCCCGATTTGTTTTAGGTATTCCGATTCGTCCACCAAACCATTGACAGCAACCACGGCGTATCCCAGTTCTGATAAAATCGCCACAGCGATGCTGCCGACGCCGCCGGTGGCGCCGGATACGAGCACCTCACCGTGCTCCGGCAGGATGCCCCCATGAACGGTCAGTTGAAAGACGGACAGGGCCGCCGTAAACCCGGCCGTTCCATAACACATGGCCTCTCTTAACGTCAGTCCCTTGGGCAGGGCAACCACCCACTGGCCGGGTACCCGAATATACTGGCCAAACCCGCCGGCCGTGTTCATGCCTAAATCATAACTGGTGACGATAACATCATCACCGGGTTTGAAGGCACTATCCGTGCTTTCCGCTACCACACCGGCAGCGTCGATGCCGGGTGTATGCGGATAGCTGCGGGTTACGCCCTTATTGCCGCTGGCGGATAACGCATCTTTGTAGTTCAAAGATGAATAGTGCACTTCGACCACAACGTCCCCCGGGGGAAGGTCATCTATGGTTTTGGTGAGGATCTGACGGGTGTATTTTTTATCGTCCGTTTCTTCTACGACCAGGGCCTTAAATAAATTAGCGCTCATCTTATCCTCCACAGGTGTCTGGGTTATCAATATACGTTTTCACCAATATTGCAGATATCCTCTTTTGGCAATAAAAATCCTCATGCGATGCAGAGGCCATTGATGGTTTTTCGGGAGTAACTTTCAAATGTTTGCGAATACAAGATGAAAATGATTTCCGATGATGGGTTAATAGTCAGAACCAACCATTCAGCTAAAATGGGGGTTGCGTAACATAATATAAAATTATAGACGGTAACGACGCACTGGAACTAAAAACTTGGAATATAATACGTGTGTCGCAGGTTTTTCAGAAGCTCAAAAGGTTTGATTGGCTATAATTTTATAAATCTGAATTTTTCTCATTCCTATCTCCTGTCTTGATGTTTATACTCTTTACAAAATATCAGTTAATGCATTTATAAGCCGCACGGTTTCATTCATGGTATTATAATGGGCAAAACTCAACCTAAGAACACCATCATCCGGGTTAAGACCCATTTTTTTTATGATCCGGTAAGCGTAGAAATGACCATGCTTGGTTGCTATACCCTTTTTACCGATCAAAGTGCTCAACCGGGCCGATGTATGATTTTCCGAAATCAGGGCAACATTAGCCTCCCGCCTTTTCATGGTGTTTTTCCCGAATATTCTAGTCGGCAATTGTGCAAGTCTTTCTAACAATATCCTACATAATGATGCTTCATGACTATTCATCAGGTTAGAAATCATTGATGCCTTTGTATTCAAAGGCACGTCAGATTTTTTAAAATGATGATCATAAAGCATTTCAAAATAGTTCCCAAGACCGGCAAGGGCCGCAATTGAGGCATGATCCGGTCCAGTCGCATCTAGCTGTGACCAGGGCCGGTAGGCATTAAAAAAATGACACTGAGGCT
>JASFGN010000451.1:0-3854 GCA_050123735.1 Desulfobacterales bacterium
CTCCAGAGGCGGACAAACGGGAAACAGGCTCAACCTTTTACTTCTTTTTCAGCTCCTCATCCCTGAGCACCCTTCGCAAAACCTTGCCCACGTTGGAGACCGGCAGACTGTCCCTGAATTCAACCTGCCTCGGCCGCTTGTAGCCGGCCATTTTCTCTTTGCTAAATTGCAAAATCTCTTCTTCGGTGGCCGATTCACCGGGCTTCAGCTGGATAAAGGCCTTGACGGCCTCGCCGCTCTTTTCATCCGGCGCGCCGATGACTGCGGCCAGCTCCACCTTGGGATGCTGAAACAGGATATCTTCGACATCGCGCGGGTAAACATTGAATCCGCCGACGATAATCAGATCTTTCTTGCGGTCGGTGACCAGGATATAGCCCTCCTCGTCCACGTGACCGATGTCACCGGTTAAAAAGTAGCGTTTGCCGCCAATTTCGCGGAAGACATCTTCGGTTTCTTCGGGCCGGTTCCAGTAGCCCTTCATCACCTGGGGCCCGCAGATGGCGATTTCACCGTCTTCGCCCCGGGGCAGCTCTGTGGTTGCCGTATCGATATCCAGAATTTTGACATCGGTTCCGGATACCGGAAAACCGATGGAACCGATTTTACGGCCTGCTTTGCTGGTGGGGTTGGCGGTGGCCACCGGCGATGTCTCGCTCAAGCCGTAACCTTCGAATATAATAGCGCCGGTTTTTTCCTCAAATTGTTTGCAGACCTCCGGCGGCAGGGGCGCTCCGCCCGAAAAACATCCCACAAAGGAAGACAGATCAAATTTGTCAAGCAAGGGGTGGTTGGTAAAGGCCACAAAAATGGTCGGTACTGCAGCCATGAGCGTGGGTTTATGCTTCTGCACGACTTTGAGGACCCCGGTAAAGGGCGGATCGCCGGCGCGCGGATCGGGAACGCATATCAGTCGACCGGCAATGTAGCATGCAAACAGCATGGCAACGGTCAGGCCGAAGCTGTGATACCAGGGCAGAACGCCTAAACCCGTGTGGAAGCCGCCGTGTCTGAGTTTTTCAGGCTGCTGTCCGGGTTCATGCACAAAGCGGCCCCATTCTTCTAAAGCCATTACGTTGGAGGTAAAGTTGGTGTGCACCAGAGCCGCTCCTTTGGGGACGCCGGTGGTGCCCCCGGTATAAATGATCAGGGCCAGATCCTCGGTCGGATTGATGTCGACATCCGGCGGCTGCGGTTGGGCGCCGGCAACCACATCGTCAAAAAACAGGTGTCCCGGCAGGTAGTTTCCGGCTTTGGGGATTTTCCCTAAAAGACCGCCGATAAAAGCTTTGATCGGTGGCAGGTAGGATTTGACGCCGCAGATGACAACGGTCTCCACCTCTGTGCCTTTGATGGCTTCGACGGTGGTTGGATAAAACTGAGGGTGATCCATGCAAAAGACAACCCTGGCCCCGGCATCCTTCAACTGATAGTTGAGCTCGTTGGCCGTGTAGAGGGGATTGCAGGTCACACAAACAGCGCCGGCCTTTAATATGCCGAAAAAAATGGCCGGATAGTGGGGCAAGTTGGGCAGAAATATGGCCACACGGTCGCCTTTTTGGATCCCGCGGGCGGCCAAAAAATTGGCAATGCGATCGGCCGTATCTTTGACCTGGGCATAGGTCCGGGTGGCATCATTGAAAATCGTGTATATCTGGTCCGGATAGTTGCGGGCAGAATCATCCAGAATGGAAAACAGCGGCTTTTCATATCCGGAAAGATCATGCGGAACGCCTTTGGGCCAGTTGGGCGCAGGCCAGGTTGGGGCTGTCATGCGAACCTCCTTTGGTTGACGGTTGTTGTCGAACACCTCCTTCAAACTGAATTTTAAATAAAAATTAATGATGAAGTTGTGATTATACCGCTTGTCATAAATACGTTCAGAATAAAAGGATGGCGGCATAAGCGCTTGTAGCAAAAAACCCTCCGCAAACGGAACGTTTTTTAACAACCGCTATATATCTTACTCATAACCAGCTAAGCAAATCATAAAATCAAAGTTACAGATAAGCGGAAAACTCCGTTTGAATAACTTCATAGAGCTCTTCGCCGATCGCCAGACCCAGGTCGATAAATTGAGGGCCGTATTTCTGTCCGGTGGGGGTTCTAAATGTGCTTTTAATGCTCCTGATTTTTTCCATTCCCTGGGGATAGCCCGCCATAAATTTGGCCAGAGGCGGCTTGAAATAGGATACCATGTCCCAGAGCGTATCATGGAAATTATCCGGTCCCCAGCGGAATTTATCCGCGTCGTACAGGCAATTGGAAATCAGTTGCCCCTCGGCCGAGTTTGCATCAACGGGCTCTTTGAAAGCCTCATGATTCTGGATGGCGGTGGAGATATGCTCAATCTCTTCAACCGAAAACGGATATTTCTTCAGCATTTTCTTCGCATGCACGGCAGCGTGGGAGGAGTGGTCTTTTTTTTTGCGCTTGATGTCATGCAATAAGCCGGCCGTCTGGGCTAAACAGACCAAACGGGAAACCGGATCTTCGTCATAACCGCTTTGCCGGGCTTCGATAACCATTAATGTGCCCGCATCGTGGGATACCTTGACCGCATGCATCAGGCCGTGACCGAAATCATTTTCAAGGGTTCCGGCTAAAAAAGAAAGCAGCTTTTTAATGACACGGCTGCTATCAAAAAAGCGCTTTGAGGCTTCATCATCGATTGCATGATCATGATAAAAATCGGGCGTGGGATGACGCAGAATGATCTGGCGGGCACGCTGACGAATTTGATGATAAATAGGCTGCATATAGTGGAGCGATGGAGCGTTGGAGTATTATAAATTGTAGATTTCGGATTGCGGATTGCGGATTTTTAAGGGTGGTGAAGTGATGCGTATCAAGTTTATCCGGCAAAAATCGTAAATCTGCAATCTAAAATCCAAATTATGATAGCTCCATTACTCCTGTTTTTAGAGATTCGGTCGCAAATGAAAGATGATGATTTTTTAAAGTAACAGATCACTTAGATAACAGGACCCTAAATTTCAGCCAGCGCAAAGGGCTTGCCGCAGACCTTCCAGCGCCCATCTTCTTTAACCAGCGACAGGGTTTCATCAACTTCATGGGTTTCAATCAGAAAAAAAAGCCTTCCGATAAGGGCAAAAACCGGATTGATGGACCGCAATCGTTCACCCGTAATTCTGACTTCAGCGTTGTTTTCATCGGTCATCTTCAGTTCAGTGGAAATATGTGAAAGCTGATTTCTCATATAGTTTGTTGAAAATCCCAATGTCCGGGCATGGTCGGCAACTGAATTCAGATAGGTACTGACGATATTGAGTTCTTCATCCTCAGCCATCTCGCTGCAAAGACGTTCCGACATCGAGGGGCCATCCAGCATAAAATAAGCTTTTGCAAAATCAACCGCCGCAGTGACGGGGCTATCCTCTTTCCCGATTGAAATCAGAATCCCCTGAAGAATGATAAAAACCACGACCACAAAGCCGACAATCGTCAAATTTTTACCGCTTAGCATTAATTTAACCTCCATTAAACGAAACCCGTACCGCCAGATGCAGTCTGGGTGGTCAACGATAAAATGGCGACTCATTGCAAACACGATTCAGACGATAGACGTCATCCGAACGACCAATAAAACACGGACGTTCTCCCCTAACATAAAACTGTTGCCGATGACAAGAATTTTTAAAACCTCACCGGCAACGATTGCGTTAGTGGATCGTTTGGATTGCCTAAATCCACGCTTTCCGCTATCGTTACACCGCTTGTCATCATAATGTTCCTAAAAAAGGGAAACAGGGATGGGAAATGAAAAGGAAACGGCCATCGGTCACATATTAAAGGCTGTGATTTATTCTTGGAACGGGATTAAAGCCGCATGG
>JASFGN010000452.1:0-3851 GCA_050123735.1 Desulfobacterales bacterium
GGACATAAGGCATGCGTCGGTAAAATTCAGTTTTGTCATAAAAGCGGTGCTGGCGCTCGTGAGCCATCAGGTCATACAAGGACAGCCCGATTTTAAGCGTACGCTTGCCCGGGCGCTGATGTTCGTAAACCGGCAACAAAAATTCCAGGGGCTCGACCAACCCGGGCGCCTGTTTGAGCAGCAGCTCGCGTTCTTCTACCGCCATTTTGGTCAGCAGAAAATGCCCCTCTTTCAGATAGCGCAGTCCGCCGTGGACCAATTTCGAGGAACGACTAGAGGTTCCCCAGGCAAAATCTTTTTGCTCTACTAAAAGTGCTTGCAGACCTATATTGGTTGCTTCACGTAAAATCCCGGCGCCGGTTATCCCCCCGCCGATAATCACGAGATCCCATTGTTGAGCGATATGGCTAATGTTCATCTATAAAATTACCTGGCTTGCTGCGCAAACCAAAAGCCTCATTATCTTATTCGGCCTAAACTGCTAATTTCTGAATCTTTTTTTAACGGCCGGTTGGCATCTTCTGGTTTTTCACAGCACCTTTTCAGCAACTGTCTTCTGGCTTTCAGGGCAACAATTTACCTGGATTCATTTGCTGATTGGGATCCAGATAGGCAAACATCTGCCGGAGCGCGTTTATGCCGACCGCTCCTTTTTCGGCTTGCAGATAAGGTTGATGGTCCCTGCCGATGCCATGATGATGACTGATGGTTCCCCCGGCCTTTACAATCGCCTGGCTTGCGGCCTGTTTCAGCTTGCGCCAGTGATCAAGGGTCTTTTGCGGGGTGTCGGCCAGGCGAAAAACAAAGGTGGTATAGATGCTGGCACCGGTAGCATAAACATGTGAAAGGTGGCTGAAAGCCAGAATGCGTTCATTGACCGGCTCCAGCGCTTGCATCAACGCGTCTTCGACGCGATTCATGGTAACGGTCACCTTATCCCAGTTAACGGCGGTTTCCAGGGTATCTACGGCATACCCCAGTTCCCAGAGCGTATTGCGTAAATATGCCGATCGAAACCGATTTTTTTTCCAAGCGTCTCCAATTCGCTTGCCGACTGGAACGCCCTTGAAACGGCGAATGATCGTCGCGGCTTCACTCTTGGCGACGCGGGCCAGCCTTGCGGACCCGATATAGCCGATCAGACACATACAGGCCAAAGCTGGATCGATGCCGCGGAATCTTAAAAACCGCTTCAACCACCTGATCTGCTGAGCACGCCCGGCCAGGGTCAGGTTGGCCGCTGTTTCCTGTGCATTACTCAGCCGAATCATGGATAGCGAAATTTGAGATTGCGCCAGTGCTTTCACGGCTTTGCTGGCATAATCCCAGGAGGGGAAGAAGATCCCCTGGATATCGTTGACATCCGGCAGGGGTAAAATGTTGACAATTATCCTGGTTAAAATTCCCATTCGCCCTTCGGAGCCCAGAACCACTTGACGGAGATCCGGACCGGCAGCAGAAGCGGGAAAGGGCGGCATTTTCAATTGGCCTTTAAATGTGGCAACTTCTCCGCCAGCATAAAGCTGTTCAATCCTGCCGTAATGCCGGGATTGCTGACCGCTGGAGCGGGTGGCCACCCAGCCGCCCAAAGTTGAGTATTCAAAACTCTGTGGAAAGTGCCCGAGGGTGAATCCTTTTGCGTTCAGTTGACGTTCAAGTTCGGGTCCGCGGATACCGGCTTCAAAGGTTGCCATCAAATTTGGGCCGTCAATTTCGATTAAACGGTTCACCCGCCGCAGGGCAACACTGAGCACCGGACGTTCGGATTCACAAACGCTAAGATGGCCGACAACACTGGTTCCGCCGCCGTACGGGATAACCACGGCATTGTGATTGCCTGCGTAAGCCAAAATTGCGTGAAGGTCTTGAACGCTCTCCGGTTGTGCCACGCCGTCGGGAAAGCGGTTGAGCGTCCCGCCGCGCAGTCCAATCCAATCCGGCAGACTCTGGCCATGGGCACACTGCAGACGCTGCAGCGGATCGTCGGTCACCAGCGGATGTTGCGGCAGCCGCGCAGCCGGTATGCGTTTGAGAAATTTATCCAGGGGGTAATCCGGGCTTATCCTGCCGTTTCCGACACGCTGCTGTAAAAGCACCGCGGCTTCGGGTGGCAATTCAACCCGGATTGACGCATCTCCCCATCCGTTCCAACGACGCATTGCCGATTTCCTTATCAGAGCATCGGGCCGTTATTCTTACGGCGATTGATACTGAATGATCAGCGCTCCTTTATGATTACCTGTTTGCGGCAAACGGCCTTATTGCGCGCCAGATTTCAATACTCTTTTGCATAGCGTCTTTTACAACCTTTTCGACTGAACGATCAGCCTGCGCAATGGCTTGTTCAAGTTCCCGGTAATAGCTGAGTGATGCTTTTTGTGATGTTTCCTCCCTGAAGTAAGCGGCGGCCATTTGCTTATATATGGAAGCAAAATCATTGAAGATCAGCGCATAAACCGGATTGCCGCATCCTCGTGTTAAGAGCATCTGTAACTCCCAATCATAAACGGCATAGGTGGTCTCTTCGTCTTCGGGCAACGGTTTTCGACTGAGGAAATCAAGCATTTTGTCAGGTTGGCGAATGGCCGTCAATTCGGCAACCGGCGGCAGCAAAACGGCCCGGACTTCAAGCAGCTGAGTGATGAAGCCGTTGGGAAGAAAGTTTGTATATTTGGCCAGGGTGCTGATCATGCTAAGGCCGCCCTCCAGCCAGTAATCATTGACCACCGTTGGTTTGCCATGCTTAATTTTTACCCAGCCTTCAACGGCTAATCGCTGCAACGTTTCCCGCAGCGTGGGGCGGGTCACACCGAGCTGATCTGCCATCGACCGCTCGCCGGGCAACGGCGTTCCGGCCGGATAGGTGCCATCCAAAATCGAGGTTACCAAAATACGTTCAGCATACTGGGTGGGTCGCAGTGGGGGGCCGGGTTGGGCTTCCATATATGAACCTCCATTCAAAATGGTTACTGGCTAGAGGTCATACCACTTTACAAAGACAATGTCAACACGTCATTAGACGACAGGGCCCCGGACTGAGATGCGAACGAAGCTGAAAAACACTGGCTTACCCCTTCGTCGCAACTCCAGTTTACCCTCGATAGGGGTCACTATTGTAATCGCCATTAAAAAGCCTCCCGCGCCCGGGCGATCTCCTCAACCGCACCCATGACGATCAGGGTCGTTCCGGCTGCGAGCAGGCGGGTAGGCGGTGGATTGAATTCAATTTCATCGACGTTGTCTTTGGCGCCCAGCACCAGCAATCCATAGCGCTCTTTCAAACCGCATTCACGAATCTCTTTTTGGTTGAACTTCGAATCTTGCGAAACCGTTAATTCATGGATTCTCAAATTGCCTTTGCCGCTGCGCAGCATATGATCCAAAAAATCCACCGCTGTGGGCCGGATCATTTCAGAAGCCATGCGCAGGGCACCGATTGCATTGGGGCATACGACCGCATCGGCGCCGGCTTTGATGAGTTTGGGTTTCAATTGCGGGTTGGACATGCGGCTGATAATACGCAGCCCGGGATTGAGCATACGGGCAGTCATGGTCACATAGAGTGTGTCTTTGTCTGACGGCAATGCGATGATAATGCCGGCTGCGCGTTCAATCCCGGCTGCGATCAGGTTTTCATCATCGGTGGCGTCTCCGTGGAGATACAGCAGCTCGCAAATTGCCTTGCAGCGCTCGATTCTCTCCGCATCTGTTTCGATCAACACGGCGACCTCGTTGTTTTGGCACAGTTCGGCGATGACGCCGCTGCCGGTCTCTCCCCCGCCGCAGACAATATAATGATGGTTTAATTTATCGATTTGCTTTGCCATTCTTTTTTTCCTTAAAAAGCCTGA
>JASFGN010000453.1:0-3846 GCA_050123735.1 Desulfobacterales bacterium
CCGGCCATATAACAAAATAACCCGCACAGGCCACCCAAAACATGCTGGGCGCCTAATATTTCGGATATCTGGCTTGGCGCCTCAAGTCCGTTTTGCAGCGGCAGGACAAATGTTTCTCGTCCGATCATTGGTCGCATCGCTTCAGCCGCCTCGGACACTTGCCAGGCCTTAACACCCACTAACACCATATCAACCTGGCCTATTTTCGATGGATCGTTAGTTGCCTGAACCGGCTGCAACACGAAGTCACCATTTATACTGTCCACTCGCAGACCGTGTTCCAGCATCGCGTTTAAATGTTCTCCTCGGGCTATAAAAACGACATCTTCCCCGGCCTGGGATAGCCGTCCTCCAAAATATCCGCCCACGGAACCTGCCCCAAAAATGGCTATTCGCATAAAAACCTCCAACAGTCAAAATTGGTATCTATATTCGTTATCCCACTATAGCTTCGATAATATTTCCTGCGTCTTTGACAAATGGTAGTCCATTCCCATCTCCTGGTAGTTCGCTTTTGCCTTTCTTAGATTGTTCACGGCATCCTCTCTATTACCGCTATTCGCGTTGAGTTGCCCTAAGTACAGGTAGCCCTCTGAGTACCATGGCCGGATCTTCAATTCACGTAATATTTTGATTCCCTTTTGCATAAACTGCTTTGCTTTTTCATCTTTTGCTGGATCTGTTTCCCCGATAATCCTACCCAACCAGATCCATGATGCTCCTTCTAAATGCTTCTCAGCATTTTTTTGTGATATTTTGAGCGCTTCCTCAATATAAGCGTGAGCGCTTTTTAGGTCGTCTAGATCAAAGCAAGTTTTGCTCAGGTACAAATAATGAAAAGACTTCCACCACTCACTACCACCACCAACTGCGAGACCAAGGCCCTTTTCGATGTACTTTTTGGCTGCCTCTAGATCACCGGAGTAATAATATCCGCAGCCTAGTCCAGTCCAAATAACACTGAATATGAGAGCAGTGCGCCCTTCCTCAAAGTGTTTGATACTATTTTCAAAATGCTGAATCGCGCTGATTCCATCTCCCTTAGCAACAAATGATAAGCCAAACATCGTTTCTGCCACGCCCAGGGTTGATAGGTGTTTGATTTCCAAAAGAACATCTATACTTTTTTTAAAATACACCGCAGTTTTTTGAAAATTTCCGAGCATGGCGAGACTTAATCCATGATAAGCGCAAAGCAGGGAGTAAGTATTGAACGGTGCCCCAAAAAATTCACATTCTTTTTTTGTTTTCTCAAGCGAATCAACCACATCGGGGGCCATGTCAATTACCGTTAGAAATTTTCCTGCCTGGAGGCAGGCAGCGCCAAGACCTCTGGCAATCGGCGCTATTAATTCGACATCCTGAAATTCCTGGGACACTTTAAAGGCTCTCTTCGAGTATTTAATTGCTTCTGAGGTCTCGCCCCTGTGCATGTAGTAAATGCCTATCAGGCTATGCACCATGGCAAGACTTCTGATATCATCTGCTTCCTTGCAAAGTTGCTCTCCACTCTGCAATATATTCAGGGAGCCCTCAGGATACCCCAAAAACATCATCGGGCTGCTTAACAGAAGAATGGCTTCGATTTGTTTAATTTTGTTATCAGCAGTCTCAGAGAGTTTATTGAGCATCTCTATCGCTTCTTTATAGAAACCATAGGCTTCCCAGTTGGAATAATTTCTCGTTGATTTGTTGCCTGATAATTTTAAATATTCATATGCTTTTTCAAAACTGCCGCTTTTCGAAAAATGGAGGGCGAGCAATTCATAAAATTCGTCTAACCTTTCAGAATGGATCGCTTCAATAGCTCTCCCGATGGCCTCATGGACCTCTTTTCTTCCTTTCGAAAGTAAACTATTATAGATTACTTCTTGTGTAAGGGCATGCCTGAAAATGTAATCAACCTGCGGATATATTCCTCGCTCATATAAAAGTTCAGCATCCTTTGAAATGGAAATATGAGACAACAATTCTTTTTCAGATAACCCAGTTGCCTCCTGAATCAGTTCCAAACTGAACTCCCGGCCTATGACAGCACCGGTCTGCAGAACATTTTTAGCACCCTCTTTCAGTGAATCAACGCGGGCCATTATTACATCCTGAATTGTGGAAGGAACAATCACATTTTCGATGTCCTTTAACAAATGGTACGCATCATCTAATTTGTTAATTACATTTTGATCTAAAAGTGACCTTATAAACTCCTCGATGAAAAACGGAACGCCTTCTGTCTTTTCCAGGATCAACTCTTCAAGCTCTTTATCGATATTTTCAGTACCCAAAAGATAGGCTACCATAGCAAGGCTCTCACGGTTTGAGAGTCTGTTTAACGTCACCTGGCTGTGATATGACCTGCTGCTCCAGGATTGAACGAAATCGGGCCGGTAAGTAAATATTAAAAAGATTTTGGCTCCTGAAATATTCTTTAATAGATCCTTAAGGCTCTCCTCTGAACTGTTATCAATCCAGTGTAAGTCCTCAAAGACCATAATGAGTGGCCTGAGCGCCGAACCTTTTAGGGCAATTCTCCGAACTGCTTCAATGATGCGCTCTTTTCTGGCCTCGGGGCTCATGGGGATTTTATCGATACCGCTATCTGTGACCGATAGAAGCTCCAGGAGGTAAGGAAGTGTGGAGGATTCATCGACATCCAGCCTCTTCAGGCCGTGTAAAACCTTTTCTCTGATTTCTGAATCTCTATCTTCTCCACGGATATCAAAGTTTGATTTCAGAATATCTATAACTGGATGGTACGCTACCCCACGGCTATATGAAAGACATTTGCCCTCCAAGAAGGTCACATCCTCATTGGCCACAGCTTTTCTGAACTCATATACAAGCCTGGATTTTCCCAGCCCAGCCTCGCCCATGATAGAAAATGCTTGGCCACGACCAGACTTGGTTCTGTCAAAGCCATCGAGCAAGAGCTCAAGCTCACGCTCCCTTCCAATAAATGGCACCAGTCCCCGCTCAGCACTTACATCAAATCTTGTTCTCTTGGTACTGGGAGCGATCAACCGGTAGACCCTGGTAGGCTTTTCTATTCCCTTAATATCCTTCTCGCCGAGGGATTCAAATCGAAAAAACCCCTCGGCAAGTTTGAAAGTATCCTCTGTCACATAGGTGGTTCCGGGTTCTGCCAGCCCTTCCATTCTGGAAGCCAGGTTCACCGTATTTCCCACGGCCTTGAATTCCACTCTTAAATCATTGCCCAACGCGCCGACGACGACAGGGCCTGTATGGATTCCAATTCGCATTTTGATCGGCGGTATGCTAACTTGATCTTGCCTTTTCCGACCGCTGAACTTTGTCATTTCTCGATGAATTGCCAACGCTGAGCGGATCGCCCGTTGATTTGCATCTTCCAGTGCAATTGGGGCTCCAAATAGAGCCATAATGCCGTCACCGGTCATTTCGTTGACCGTTCCTTCATAATAATGAACCATATGGATCAAAATTTCGTATATTTGATCCATGATCAAATATGCTTCTTCGATTCCCAGTTTTTCGGTTAGAGCTGTGAATCCTACCATATCGCAGAACATCACTGCCACCTGCTTGCGCTCACCTTCAATTTTGTCTCTTTGAGCCAATATTTTCTCAGTAAGACCTTTAGGAAGATATCGTTGAATTTTGTTTAACTTTTCGTCAAATGAATATTCTTTAAAGGATGGAGCTGTCTTCCCTATCAGTTTATGACCGCACCCATTGCAGAATTTGGCGCCGATTGGCAGCGATTTCTCGCATTGAGGACATTTTTGTTCAAGTTTTTGGCCGCACTCAAGACAGAAATTGGAGTCCTCTGGATTCTCAAACTGACACTTCGGGCAATGCATATTTGTGCCC
>JASFGN010000454.1:0-3832 GCA_050123735.1 Desulfobacterales bacterium
AAGGCCAAACGGGCGATTCGCAAGATTGCTCAGAACCGGGGGCACATTCTCATGGTTGGAAGGCCGGGAACCGGCAAGTCCATGCTGGCCAACATGTTCAAGGAAGTCCTGGAAGAATCCCTGGGTGATTATTTACGACCCCGGGAAGCCATCATCGCCTGTCCTGGGAAAGATAAAAACCACGTGCACATTGCCTATGAAAAACCGCACATCATCGATCCGCTGCTTGAAAATTTCAATCGGGCGATTGATGCGGCCAAAGATGCGGTTGAAGAGTTTAATCTCAGCGATCAAATTCAATCCGCCCGCAATGCAAAGAGGGCGCTTCTGTGGATCACCATTTTGGCTGCCGGGGCTGGAATTTTTTATTCACCGGCCTTTATTGCCGCCGGGTTGACCGGCATGGGCGCCATCTTCATGCATATGCAGGAAAACAATCACCGCGCTCAGGAAAAAATTCAAAGGGAAACCATTGCGGACCGCCGCAATGTGGTCAAGCATCTGTATGATATGGTACCTGATATTTTGTACGACCCCCGTAAAGATAATGACCTGATGGCGCGCATGTCCGAACCGGATGCCAGAAACATGAAGGGCGGCTTTCGCCATGATCCTTACCAATCCGGTAATCTTGAAACACCCTGTCATAAAAGAGCCTACCTGGGGGCCCACGCCAAGTCGCCGATTATTTATATCGATGAATTAAAAACCCTGATCAAGGTCGGATACATGGCAGAGTTGCTGGAAGTGATGCAAAATAAGCGCTATATCCTCGAAGGTGGGCGCAATACCGGCAGCGGTGCTGCCGATCGCTCGGAGAATCATCTAAAAGCTGATAATATCATCGTTGCCTGCTGCAACCATGATACCCTGCAGCATCTTCAACAGGAGGGTGAAGGTGCTTTTCTGAGCCGGATCGAAGATAAAGGCGAAATCATTCGCATGGAAAGTGCCGTGCCGGAGACAATTGAAAACATCCGCCAGGTCGCGCAATATGTTAAACAGGAAATCATCAATCTGGGCGCCGAGTTCAAGAATTCCTGGGGGGATGTCATCGCATCCGAAGGCTATGAAAGCGTCAGGCAACGCAGCGAAACGATTTACGGTAAGGCATTGCCTGCAGATTTTAAGTTGCAGGAACGCGAATTTGATAAAAGCGCTGTTCTCGAAATTATCAAAGAACTGCGATGCCGGTCATCAGACGGGAAAATGAGCGGCATTTTACGGCCGATAAATGGCGTGATCAAATCCGCCGAATTCGAGGCCATTTTTGAAAATTCAACCTTGGTTCAAGCACGACACGTCAGACATGCGCTCAAGGACCATTTGAGCCTGGAAGGCGGCCTGTCCCAGGAATACGGCCAGCAGAAAAAATATTTAAAAAAATATATCGGCGCGATGACGGATTCCATCGGCTATGTTGTCGGTCTGGCCGTCATCCATTCCAATTCCAGCAACCAGATGCTTGGCCAACCGTTGCCGATCCACTGCCAGATTAATCCGGGCGCTGCTGACAGAGTCGTGGCGCCGGGGAAAATCGGTGATATTGCCAAGGCGGCTGCACAAAATGTGCGGGCATCCATCAAAAAGGTGTTAAATAAAATCGGTGCCCCGTACGTTGGATATGAAATGTATGTGGAATATATCCAGGCGCATGGCGGGGTGGAGGGTGACAGTGCGTCAGTTGCCATAGATATTGCGCTTATATCTGATTTTGTCAAAAAACCGGTCAATCAGCGCTACGGGGTGACCGGTTCCCTCACGGGCGATATTATCCTTGCGGTCGGTGGTGTGACCGAAAAAATTCGCTCGATCATGGATCCGGAATTGGGGATGGAAGGCGCCTGTATACCCTGGCTGAATAAACGCGATATCGAACCGTTATTGATCAATGCTGAGAGTGAATACATTCAAAAAGACGATATTCCCGGTATCCGCATTTACCGCAATGCGGGCAGAAAAGAGCCGTTTGACATATTTTTTTGCAAGACCAAATACAATGCATACAAAATTTTGATGGGATTGACCAAAAAAGAGGTTGAAACCCTTATGGTTCAAAGAAGCAAAAGTGATCTTGAATTTATGCGCAATATCAACGGCTCTTCAGATGCCGAAGCGCCATTGAATTAGCCTGTTTTTGACAATTCGTATAAACTGCAGGGATATACCCGCTCAGACGGTTTGTGCGTTAAGGAACCTAAAGTATTAAAAAAAATAGCCGATTGAATAAAAAGGCGCGGATAGGCGTCTATTTACGGCGGCTCGATTTCATTGTCGCATTGCTGAAAAATATTGATTATGAGAATTGAATGCCCAAAATGCCTGAAAATCAATACGATTTCCAGCGATCTAATTGTAACCCATAAACGCGCCCTGCAACTGGCATGTTCTCTGTGCAAGGCCGAGGTCCGTATTGAAATTAACCTTTCGGACGAAGAAATGCCGCTTATCGGCAGGTCGCCGGCGGACAATGAGTCAGAGACGCGCCTAACCTCATCGGTTGCCGAATGCCAGGAAACCCCCGAAATCCTGTCGCTGAAAAGTAAAATATTGCGCAGTCTGGTGGAATTGCCGCCGATGCCCAATATTATTTTAAAAGCCCGTGAAATTATGGAAGATCCCGGATCAAGCCTCAAGGAATTAGCCGCGGTCATCGAACATGATCAAGCCATTGTTGCACGGGTTCTGGCCCTGGCCAATTCCGCTTATTATGGTTTGAGCGGCCTGGTGTCATCGATCCAGCATGCGTCCATTTTGCTCGGACAAAAAACCCTGGGTGAATTGATCACCATCGCCGCTTCCTCGCGCCTTTTAAGTAAAAAATTAAAGGGTTATCAACTGCAACCCGGCGATCTGTGGAAACATTCACTAGCAGTTGCGCTGGGCTCCAAAATTATCAGCGGGATGATAAATCGCGATTGGGTTGAAGACGCGTTTATTGCCGGTCTATTGCATGATGCCGGCAAAATTATACTGGATCCCTATGTCGAGGAGCGCAACGAAGCTTTCGAGACCCATTTACAGGAGACATCCGGCAAATTTTTTACGGCTGAAAAGCAAATTTTAGGATTTGATCATGCCGAAGTCATGTCGCGCGCTTCTCGGTTCTGGCGCTATCCCGAGTCCCAATCCATGGCCATACGCTACCACCATTACCCAACGCATTCCGGAAATAACCGGCTGGCCTATATTGTTCACCTGGCGGATTTTGCCGCCAAAGAAGCCGGATTCAAGTCCGGTGAATCGGCGCAATCATCTGAAATTGATCCACACATTTTAGAATATCTGGGATTTGAAAATGCTCAACTAAAGCCGATCATTGCCGAGATCGCCACGTCGGTTGAAAAACTCGCCACCGAATTTCAATAATCCATTTCAATCGTGCCGAAACCTGCGCTGGATCGGCATGCGCCATTTTTAACGTTACCACTTCCTTTGTTTATTCCTGCTTCTGGCTTCTGTCAACTGTCGCCTGGCTTCTGACATTCGGCAGCCAGCAGCCAGTAGCGAATAGAAAAAAACGCTTGCTCGTTGATGCAATTAACGCCAATATAAGCTAATCTGTATTACGGCCGAAGAGGAAAAGACCCATGCCTCAATATGATTTGAACGAATTTTTGAAATTATCCTCTGTGCTCAACTATAATCTGAGTGCCGCATCACTAAACCGCTATAATGTCATGATGTATATTATCGGCGGCAAAACGCTGGATCGCAATGCTTCAAAAGACCGTGAAAAAAAAGGTCTGATCATGGACGCGCTGGGTTATCTCTTCAGCGCTTATCAGCAGAAAAGGCGTCATCTGGGCCCCATGGCGGTGCTGCACCCCTT
>JASFGN010000455.1:0-3829 GCA_050123735.1 Desulfobacterales bacterium
CTTAAGAGAAGGGGTGGTATGGACGCACCCCCGGTCAAAATATCCGGCGCCCACTGAAGAGCAAAAAGACGACGAAAATTTCGTCGATCACGTTCAACTGCTGGCTGCAGACTATTTAAAGATGGGCATGGCGCGGGTCGGAAAAATCAAATTGCCGGAGCCCTACCTGCTGGAGGCGCTCAACAAAAAGATCCTGGTGATCGGCGGCGGTATGACGGGGATTTCGGCAGCCGTCGATGCGGCCAAAACCGGCTACGAGGTCACCATCGTTGAAAAAGAAGCATCGCTGGGCGGTCATGCCGCAAAGTGGCGCCAGCAGCTGCCCGGTGCATACCCCTATGAGGGGCTGATTGCACCCGCGATCGAAACCAAGATAAATGACCTTCAAAATTATTCAAACATCAGCGTTAAAACGGGTACGGCTGTAGCGCGCATTGCCGGAGAGCCGGGTAACTTTACCGTCACTTTCAAAAAGCCCGGTGAAAAGACGCAATTCGATGTCCCCTATCCCCTGCCGGATGAGATGAAAGTCGATGAGAAGGGTAAAGAGCTGGATGCCGAGGCGTTGCACGCCAAATTTATGGAATACAACGAGGGTAAAAATGACATCTTAACCGTTGATCCCGGCGGTGAAAAATTCGGTGCCATTATTCTGGCAGCCGGATGGCGGCCCTATGCGCCCAAAGACGATGAATTTGCCCATCTGGGTTATGGCCAGATAGCCGATGTGGTCACCAACCATCAGTTTGAAGAGATTGCCGCCGCCGGCAAGATTATGCGGCCGTCAGACGGCAAAGAGGCCAAATCCGTTGTCTTTATCCAGAGCCCCGGCCAGGGAGACGACAAGGACTTTAGATATGCCGGTGCAGTGACCAGCCTGGTGGCGCTCAAACAGGCCAAATACCTGCGCGACGACTACGCCGACGGCAAAGCTTACGTCTTCTACCAGCACATGCGCACGGTGGGGCTGACCGAAAGCTTTTACAAAAACATTCAACAGGACCCGGGCATCTTTTTAACCAAAGGGGAAGTGACCCGCGTTTCGAAAAACGGGGGCAATTTGATTGTCGAAGCCGACAACACCCTGCTGGGTGAAAAGGTGCAGCTCAAGGCCGATATGGTGGTGCTGGGAACCGGTATGGTTCCGGTAACCGCCGATGATCCGGTCATCAACCTGGCTTACCGGCAAGGGCCTGGATTTCGCGACAACGCCCTTTTCGATGAATATGCCGATTCGAATTTCATCTGTTTTCCCTATGAAACCCAGCGAACCGGCATTTATGCCGCCGGCGCCATCCGCCGCAGCATGACCACCGAAGAAGCGGCCGAAGACGCCAGCGGAGCGGCCTTGAAAGCGATTCAATGCCTGGAGTCCGTTAATCGAGGCGTTTCAGTTCATCCACGATCGGGCGACATGACCTTTCCCGACTTTTTCTTCCAGCGCTGCACCCAGTGCAAACGCTGCACGGAAGAATGTCCCTTTGGCGCTATCGATGACGATGAAAAGGGCACCCCCAAGCCGAATCCGGCGCGCTGCCGCCGCTGCGGTACCTGTATGGGGTGTTGCCCGGAGCGCATTATCAACTTTTCCGATTACAGCATCGACAGTATCGGATCGATGGTCAAGGCCATCGGCGTGCCGTCCGAAGATGATTACGAGGATCCGCCGATGCGAATCCTGGGGCTGATCTGTGAAAATGATGCGTACCCGGCCCTGGATATTGCCGCCCTTAATCGTCTATCCTATTCAGCCGATGTGCGTTTCATACCGGTCAGGTGCCTGGGATCGGTCAATGTCATCTGGATCAAAGATGCGCTGGCCCAGGGTATGGACGGTGTGTTTTTGATGGGCTGCAAACACGGAGACGACTACCAGTGTCATTTCGTCAAAGGCAGTGAGCTGGCCGAAATCCGCATGAAGAAAATCGGCGACGCCCTGGCGAGTCTGGCGCTTGAAGAAGAACGTGTGGCCCAATTCCAGGTGGCCATCGATGAATACGACAAACTGCCGCAAATCATCAATGATTTTGTGGCTTCTATCGAGGAGATGGGTCCGAATCCCTTCAAAGGTTTTTAGGGAAAAGTTTCCTGGTTTGGGCACTTGAAGATATTAATAAGATGAAGCAATTCATTAATGAAAATTCGAAGCACTAAATCCGAAACACGAAACAAGTCCGGATATCAAATGACAAAAATTCAAAACGTTTAGAACTTTCGAATTTTCCCGTCTCTGATTAGAAGTGGATCAATGGGATACGACCAGACAAAATGCCGTGTGGCCCAAATGTGAGACAAAGATTTAGAGACGGGGCAACAGGAGGTAAAAACATGGCTGAACCTTATGTTATTGAGCCTGATTTGGAATTTATTAAAGAGGTTGGCGCCCTGGGGGGTGGAGACCTGAAAAAGTGCTATCAATGCGCCACCTGCTCGGTGGCCTGCGCCATCTCGCCGGATAACAAGCCGTTTCCCCGCAAAGAAATGATTGCGGCATCATGGGGTCTAAAAGACAAGCTGGTTGGCAATTCTGACATCTGGCTATGCCACAACTGCGGTGATTGTTCCACGCGTTGCCCGCGGGAAGCCAAACCGGGGGATGTGCTGGCAGCGGTCCGAACCTACGCCATCGGCGAATATGCCAGGCCCAAGTGGCTGGCCAAAGCGCTCAAGGACCCCAAAAAACTGCCGCTCCTGCTGGCCATCCCGGCGGTTCTTTTTCTGGTGGTGGGTACGATAACCGGTTTGCTTGATTTTACGCCCGATCTCAGCCAGGGAATTGCGCATTATAAATTTTTCTCCACCTGGCTGGTGGACATTCACATGGTTCCCGCCGCCCTTTTTATGGTGGCTGTTTTTGCGCTGGGCCTCAAACGCTTTTTAGGCGATATTCATCAAAACGCCCTGGCCGAGGGCAAGACCACTCAGGAAAAAATTGAACCGGTGGGTTTTATCAAGGCCCTGGTAAGCGTCATCCCCACCATCATTACGCACAATAAATTTTCACAATGCACTGAAAACAAAGACCGTCAGATCGCACACCTGTTGACGTTGTTCTCATTTATCGGGCTGTTTATCGTGACCTCGGTCGTGTTTCTTTTGCTTTATAGCTCCTATCTGCTGCCCGGCGGTCCGATTCATGGCCCCTGGTCACAGCTCAATCCGATAAAATGGCTGGCCAATATCAGCGGAATTGCGCTGATTGTCGGTACCGTCCTTTTGATCAAGAGCCGTGCCGCCAAAAAAGATCAAAAATCGGACTACTGGGACTGGTACCTGGTTTATCTGGCCTTCGGTTTGGGGGTAACCGGTATGGGGACCGAGCTGGCACGACTGGCAGGCTTGGCCTTTATTAGTTTTACGATATACTACGTGCATCTGATATTGGTATTTTGCCTGATCGCCTATCTGCCGTTTTCAAAAATGGCCCATTTTGTCTACCGCACGGTGGCGATGGCGTATAATGAATACGCCGGAAGAAACTTTTAATCGGCAAAGGCCCTTTTTCCGCTGAGCTGTGTTCTCCGCGGGTCACAGGGCATAGCGCATGGCGCATAGGGCAAAGCGTTTTGAATACATGAAGGGAAGCAGATTCTGCTTCCCTTTTTATTAGTGCGCCAGGCATGGCGTGCAGCGCATTGAATTGCGCTATTTCGACTGCTGTGGTGGCAGTTGAAAGACTTGGAGGTGAAAGTCCTCTACCGGCCCGGCAAGGGGAACGGTTAGCCGGACGGCAAGGGTGCCCACCGCGAGGTGGGATCTGAAGGAAGCCGCAGGCAAAACACTGGCCCGACGAACAGGAATCGCATACGAGGCGGCCGTATTGGGTGAG
>JASFGN010000456.1:0-3828 GCA_050123735.1 Desulfobacterales bacterium
GATTAAACACACGCGCTGCGCTGATTACCCGGGGAATGACCGAAGTCAGGCGCCTTGGGCTTCATCTGGGCGCCAATCCGAGAACCTTTACCGGCCTTGCCGGTTTTGGAGATCTGGTCCTGACATGTACGGGCAATTTGAGCCGAAACTACACGGTGGGGGTCAAACTGGGGCGCGGCCAAAAACTTCAGGAAATTTTGGGGTCCATGCACATGGTGGCTGAGGGTGTCAAAACCGCAAAATCGGTTTATAATTTTTCGCGTAAGCTCAAAGTCGAAATGCCGATTTGCCACGAGATATATCGTATTCTATATAAAGATCTGACACCCAAAGAAGCGGTTCATCGATTGATGACGCGGGCGCTGAAGCAAGAGCTGGATGAGGATTAGGATTTCAGTAAACAGAAGACAGAGGACAGAGAACAGAAGACAGAAGTCAAGAAGCAGAAGATAGCAGATATCACGGACGCTAACCCTGAACCCAGAGCCTATCCAAATTTGATCATAAAACAACTCTGAACCGAAAGTAGCTGTATGCCCAAAACTTACGCTAAAAGCGAACACAAAGGTGCGGGTCACCGGCAAAGACTGCGTGAGCGTTTTCTGGCAAATGGCCTGGAAGGCTTTCACGATTATGAAGTGATCGAGCTTTTGCTCACACTGGCCACGCCGCGCAAAGATTGCAAGGCTGCGGCCAAAGCCGCATTGAAGCGCTTTAAGACTTTTCAAGGAGTGCTCGAAGCATCACCACATGAGCTCTGTAAAATTAAAGGTATCGGATCCAGGAACCTTTTCGGCATCAAATTGATTAAATCAGTAGCCGATCGATATCTTGAGAAGAAACTCATCCATAAAGATGCCATCAATGATTCCAGAGCCCTTTTCGATTATCTGCATCATCATATCGGAGACAAACGCCGAGAACTCTTCAAGGTCATATTTCTGAATTCCAAAAACGAGGTGATTGCTGCAGATACCCTTTCTGAAGGGACATTAACTGCCAGCAGCGTATATCCGCGAGAAGTCATTCAGGCGGCCCTGAGCCATGATGCCGCAGCGCTTATATTTGCCCACAATCACCCCTCGGGCGATCCGAAACCCTCTGCAGAGGATGTGGCGATTACGCGCCAGCTCGTATTTGCCGGTAAGGTTATGGGTCTGGTCGTCCATGAACATCTTATAATTGGTGATAATCACTATTACAGTTTTGCCGATCAGGGCTATATTGAAAGCATGAACCGGGAGTTTGAGAAGTTGACGCGGCAGGGACCGAAGTCATAAGACGATAGATTATTGAATATCTTCTAACCACAAACCCGCCCGCCTCGCCTGAGCGGCTCGCGATGGCGGGCGTGGGATACGAAGATCAAAAAGGTAAAAAAATAATACTTATATATTGACCTGTGTTGCCCAGATAAAAATGCTCATGCACTAAATTAACCTGATCAGTATAGATGCGATGACAAAAAGAGAAAAAGAACACCCTTATTGTTTTGGCAAACTTGATACGGTCTTTCCGCTGGGGGAGAATGGCCTCAGACACTCGCCAGAAAGCTGCATGGTTTGTTTTTGTAAAACCGAATGTCTGAGGGCCGCCGTCACCGGTGAGGAAGGCATTCAGGTAAAAAAAGAGCAGGTAAAACGGGCCTACAATTCCGGCACCATCAGCTTTGTCGAACGCTGGGCCCGGAAAAAAGCACTCGAGAATAAGAAAAAGAAAAAGCGCTAGTGTGGTATCCCCAGTATCATTGAAAATACGCGGCCTTTTTCAATTCATACTTTAGTAATGAATTTGTTTAACATGACACGTAAAAAGACTTCTTGCCAAACTCATCCGGCATGAACACATCCACATCCATAAAATTATGCCCCCAACGTCGATCCCCAAAAAATTAAAAATTTCAATCCTGGTGGCGTTTGTCATTTTGGGTTTTTTGATATTTTGGTTCCGCCTTCCAATATGGGAAAAGTTGGTCGATGGGTATCGATTGCTTGCCGATCGTGAACAAATCCGAAACCTTATTGCCTCGTATGGAACCAGTGCGCCGCCGGTGTTCATGTTCATCCAGATTCTGCAGGTTATCTTCGCCCCGGTGCCAGGTGAAGCAACGGGCTTCATTGGCGGTTTCCTGTTCGGTACGATACCGGGATTTATTTATTCCAGTATCGGCCTGACCATCGGTTCCTGGTTAAACTTTATGATCGGGCGTCTGCTGGGCCGGCGCTTCGTCAGAAAACTGATTCCAAAGCATCAGCTGACAAAAATCGATGCAATGCTGAAGCGTCAAGGCATCATCGTCGTCTTCATTCTGTTTTTAATACCGGGATTTCCCAAAGATTATTTATGCCTGGCCCTTGGAATGACAACCCTGCCGATCAAACTCTTCATCTTAATGGCCGCAGTCGGCAGAATGCCGGGCACATTCGCGTTAAGTTTGCAGGGCGCATTCCTGTATGAACAAAATTATGCCCTGCTCGCAGTGGTTATGGGCGTCTGCCTGGTTTTAGCGTCTCTCTGTTATTTTTATCGCGAAAGAATTTATATGTGGGCAGAGAAGCTGGAAAACAACTAGACGCCACTCGATTGGGTTCGCCTTGTTTAATTGAGAGGATTGAATCTTATGTTTTGACAGGATCTACAGGATTTTAAAGCTATTCTTTTTTGGTCGCTCTCCAGCTTGGCCCGCCATAGCTGCTTATTCCAGCGACGGCGGCAAGAGAGCGACTAAACTCAATCCGCTTTCAGCGGAATAAAAATTGGCGCCCTGCAATTTCACACAGAAATATGCACCTAAATCCCGCTCTACAGCAGGGGGCATAATCTACTATTTTTAAGGTAGGTTCATTTTGGCTAATATCTTAGAATTTACTGCAGTAAAATTGCCTGGAATTTTCATCCTTTAAACCTATAGTATATTGTGATAGGATATACTAGAACTCATTGATTTTCAGACACTTAAGGTTTTTTTCAGGAGCAGACATTGGCACATTGGAAATACAGAGAGGAACTGAGCCTCGTTAAAAAACTGAGGCGTTCCTATTATGAATTGTTAAGGGATGAGTTAGATCAGTTTTTATTACAATATGCCTTGATTGATTCTTATGAAAATTTTAGCGCACAACAAATACCGTTTCCCTTTGTTGAAAAGCGGGAGATGAAGCCCCGGGGGCGCATTCCGAATCGGGAATACGAATCTCAAAATGCTTTTTTGGTTATTTTCGTAGAAGATACAGTCCTGCCGGAGCACAAAAAGTACATTCGTTACTTTGATGTCAACAAAACAACCAAACAGAATTTATTGCGCTTTAAAAACCTATCCCTTTCAGAAAAGTTTGACCGCAACTGGAAGTATCTTGAGTCCATCTACTTTAAGAGCTTTTTAAAAATTTTGCTGCCGGTGGATTATGCGTTGCTCATTCAAGGAGATCCCACCAGCCTGACAAGGAACCGATATGGGCTCACGCATTTCCATGTACGCATCGATTGGCCAATTACCGAAGCGGCAGAAGATATGGCTCGGGGTTTACGCTATATTTCAAAGGATATTTTTGAAAAGGGTGACAAGTACGCTGAGGACATCCAGAAAAAATTTTTTGAATATTATGGATTACCGGTGATGGTGGGTGGAAGGCGAACAGCAGCCATCGTTGCTGCCCAATATCTGAAGCGAATCCCAGGGATCTCCACCGTTTATGTGGGTAGTAGTGAGTCGAGGGCTTTGACACGCATATCGGAGAGGGGAATATCCAAATCGGTTTTGATCAAAAGATCCATCAAAGAGCTGTATGAGATAGCCGAAGCCAACAGACTGACCCCGCAGTCATTCAG
>JASFGN010000457.1:0-3824 GCA_050123735.1 Desulfobacterales bacterium
TTGCTCAACGGTTCATCAAATAAAAAGACCTTGGGCTCGCGTACGATGCAACGGCCCATGGCCACGCGCTGGCGCTGTCCACCGGATAGCTGGCGGGGCTTGCGATCCAAAAATTCGGTCAATTCGAGTATCTCGGCAGCCCGTTGGACCCGCTGTTCAATTTCCGCTTTGGGCATCCGCCGAATTTTGAGACCATAGGCCATATTTTTGAAAACCGTCATATGCGGATAAAGGGCATAATTTTGAAAAACCATGGCAATATCGCGATCGGCGGGCTCAAGTTGATTCACCACCTTGCCATTGATGGCAATTTCGCCCCTGGTAATCACTTCCAGCCCGGCAATCATGCGCAGCACCGTGGACTTGCCGCATCCGGACGGGCCTAAAATGACGATAAACTCACCGTCGTGAATATCGCAGGAGATTCCGTGAATAACCTCATTTTGGCCAAATGATTTATAAATATCTCTCAGGCTGACATCCGCCATACAACCCCCTGATCACTGTTCCAAGTATTTATTCATCACCCCAACACTCCAGCACTCCAACACTCCAATACTCCTGTAACCGATGAAGATATGGTCTCATTTTTTGTCAAAGCACATTGAGGTTATAATCCTCGACCATGGCTGCTTCACTTTTCCGTTTCGGTCATGCCGCGCACAAACTGTTTCTGCATAAAAATCACCACCAGCACCGGCGGAATCATGGCCAGCATGGTCGAGGCCATGATGATATGCCAATCGGCCTGCCCCTCGCCGACATCGAGCATTCTTTTGATGCCGATCAGAAGGGTATAGTAACTCTCATCTCCGGTGACCAGCAGCGGCCACAGATATTGATTCCACCCGTAGATGAACAGAATCACAAACAAGGCCGCAATGGACGTGCGTGACATGGGCAGCAGAATATCAAAGAAAAATCGAATGGGCCCGCCGCCGTCAATGCGGTGGGCCTCACACAGCTCGTCGGGCACCGTCATGAAAAACTGGCGAAACAGGAACGTAGCGGTGGCCGATGCGATGAGCGGAAAAATCAGACCGGAATATGAGTCCAGCATATTCAAATCCGCCACGACCTTATGGGTGGATAAAATACGAACCTCCACCGGCAGCATTAAGGTAATAAAAATCATCCAGAAAAAAAACATGCGGAAGCGGAATCTGAAATAGACGATGGCAAAGGCGGACAGCAGCGAAATGGATATTTTACCGATGGCAATACCCAGTGCCATAATCAGGCTGTTGAGCATCATGCTACCCACGGTGGCGCCGACTTCGCCGCTGCCGACGGTCAGGGCCTGGTGATAGTTTGCGACCAGGTGACCACCGGGTAAAATTGGGAAGAAAGAGGTGATCGTTTCCAGGCTGTGGGTGGAGGCCACAAAGGTTGTATAGATTGGAAAGGCAATAATCAGACAACCCAAAAGCAACAGTGCGTGAGTCAAAAAAGTCAGCCAGGGTCGATGCTCGACCATTGTTTATTCCTTTAATAGTGGACTTTTCTTTCGATATAGCGAAACTGGATCACCGTCAGGGCAATCACGATGATCATCAAAATGACCGACTGGGCGGCGGAACCGCCTAGATCCAAACTTTCAAAGCTGTCGTGATAAATTTTAAAGACCATAATATTGGTGGCTTCGTTGGGACCGCCTTCGGTAATGGCATGGATGACGCCGAAAGTATCGCAAAAAGCATACACCAGATTCATGACCAGTAAAAAAAAGAACGTCGGCGATAGCAGCGGAAATGCAATCGTCCAAAACCGTTTGGCCGGAGAAGCCCCGTCAATAGCGGCGGCTTCGATAAATGACTTGGGGATGGCCTGCAGACCGGCCAGAAAAAATAGAAAATTATAGGAGATCTGACGCCAGGCGGCGGCGATGATCACCAGTACCATCGCCTGGCCGCCGTTTAAGGTAAAATTCCAGTCAATCCCGATGGCCCTTAAAAAGAAAGAAATCATGCCGACGGTGGGGTTAAACAGAAAGTACCACAGGACCGCTGCTGCCACCGGCGCGACCGCATAGGGCCAGATGATAAATGTTTTGTAAGCGGTGGCCCCGCGTACGGCACGATCGGCCATTGCCGCCAAAAACAGCGCTGCCGACATGGCGATGATCGCCACCGAAAAACTAAAAACCATGGTGACCTTAATCGAGTTCAGATAGATGGAATCGGTGAAGATATATTTGAAATTATCCAGGCCCACAAAAACCGTTTTGAGCCCGAAAGGGTCCTCCCGCTGAACCGATTGATATAAGGCCATGAATGCGGGCCATATGAAAAAAACCAGCGTTATGATGATTTGCGGCGCTAGCAGGAAATACGGCAGGACTCTGTTTTTAAAGATAACTCTTTTTTCCATGAAAACCTGTGCCCACTGAAAAATTGGGCAGGACCCATTTAGGGTTAAAATGGGTCCTGCGTATGGGGTTGTGTTCAGGACAGGGGCGGTAAAGACATCAAGGCCCCCTGTTCCGAGTTCTGCTACTTGTACGCTTTTTCGAACTCGCGCAATAGTTTATTGCCCTTACCCACAGCGTCGTTCAGGCCCTGCTCGGCGGTTTCCTTTTCTGCAAAAATGGCCTCCAGGGTGTCATACATAATGGCGCGCATCTGCACAAAATTACCGAACCGCAGCCCCCTGGAATTTTCGGTTGGATCGTGCAGGGTCATCTGTATCAAGGCCGTTTCGGTGCCGGGGTTCTTTTCGTAAAAACCCTGTTTCTTCGTCAGCTCGTAAGCCGCATAGGTAATCGGCAGATACCCGGTAAACTGATGCCAGTCGGCCTGAACCTCCGGTCTGGATAGATAGTTGAAGAATGAGGCCACACCTTTGTATTCCTCCGGGGAATGGCCCTGCATAACCCACAGACTGGCGCCGCCGATAATGGTGTTTTGCGGGGCGCCTTTAGCGTCCGGCCAATAAGGCAACATACTGGTGCGAAAAGGGAAATTGCAGGTCTTTTTGAATCCGGCGTATCCGGCCGAGGATTCTGTGTACATGGCAACCTGTTCGGAAGAAAACAGGGCATTGCCCTTGTTGCGCCGTCCACCGTACACAAAGATCTTTTCTTTCTGCCAGTCGGCCAGCTGTTGAATGTGTTTGACATGCAGCGGGCTGTTGAAGACAAACTGCGTATCCATCCCGCTAAAGCCGTTGGCATTGGTCCCGATGGGCACATTATGCCAGGCGCTGAAGTTTTCCAAATGGATCCAGGATATCCAGGCGGTGGAGAATCCACCGGGATACCCCGCTGCCACCAGTTTCCTGGCATAATCGGCCACTTCGGGCCAGGTCTTGGGCGGCTTGTCCGGATCCAGGCCCGCTTTTTGAAAGGCATCCAGGTTGTAATACAGAACCGGCGTCGAGCTGTTAAAGGGCATGGACAGCATTTTGCCGTCCGGCGCGGTGTAATAGCCGGTTACGGTCGACAGATAGACTTTGGGATCAAAGGGCAGCCCCGATTCGGTCATGACTTCGTAAACCGGTTTTATGGCGCCCTTGGCGGCCATCATGCTGGCTGTGCCGACTTCAAAAACCTGCAAAATGTGCGGCGGGTTTTTGGACCGGAAGGCGGCGATCCCGGCGTTCATGGTGTCGGTGTAATTGCCCTTGTAGGTGGCCACCACCTTGTACTGATCCTGGCTGGCATTGTAGTTGGCCACGATTTCCTGGACCTTTTCCCCCAGCCGGCCCCCATGAGCAAACCACCAGTCGATGGTGATCGGTTCGGCCAGGACAGTTGCCGGAAAGACCAGCAGCGCGATCATGGCGCCGATATAAAACAATTTGCGCAAATGAAGCATGTCGTCCTC
>JASFGN010000458.1:0-3813 GCA_050123735.1 Desulfobacterales bacterium
GGTATAAATATGAACCCCGGACATTCCAAACTTAAATATTCAAGATTCGTATCCGGGAGCAATTTGTCAAGGCTGCCTCTGCCCCGCAGCCGACATATAGCGGTTGTCGAAAAAGCATTCCGATTGTAGAAGGCTTTTTTGCTGAAACCGCTTATGCCGCCATGCTTTTATTTGAAACTTATTTTATCATATGAAAAGCGGTATAAAACGCCAGCGGGGCTTCTGCCAAACAGAGGCCCCGCGGAGTATTCAAAATTTAATCGATGCGAGATTTTAAAAAGATGTGTTTGCTGCCCCGGCTAATTCAGGTCTAAAACTTTATGAATGAACGCCCTGCCACAGATCTCCCTGCAACCGATTTGCGCACCCAAACTACTCGGCAATCAATTTGTCGCGTCTTGCGACGTATGCATCACGAACGGCCACATAAGGGTCCAGGACCGCCTCTTTTAAAGCATCGATATCGTCGATATCAAAGGACACCTCGTTAAATTTATCATAAGCCGTAATGGCCACTCTCGTCTTCCAGCTGTAACCGCCGAATCTTTTATAGCGCAGCCAGCTGACCGGATCGAGGAAAAACGAGTCGATAAAGCGGGCGCTGTCACGTAAGCTGGAAGGGCCGAAAATAGGATACATGATGTAAAACCCGTTGCCCACACCCCAAACGGCGAGTGTCTGCCCCAGGTCTTCGGGGCTGGGCGGCAAGCTATCATAATAGGAGGCCGGTGTCTGAATACCGGCAAAACCGACGGTGGAGTTCAGAAAGAAGGTGGCGAATTCCTCCATGGCCTTGGTGCCCTTGGCCTGCAACAGGCAGTTGACGAATCGGATGGGAAAGCGCAGGTTGTAAAAGAAGTTTTTAACAGAGAGGCGGATCTCTTCCGGCATAACGGCATTGTATCCCAATCCCAGCGGCCGTAAAATCGCCTCATACAAGGCATCGTTGAAAGCATAAAATTCCTGGTTCAGCCGGTACAGCGGATCGTTTATCTGGACAACATCATCTTCATACTCGTCGTCATACTCGTCATCATACTCGTCATCTTGAGCCGCTGCTTCATCGGCTTCAGCCGCTTTTTCCTCGCTCTGCTGGGCCAGCAGATAGGTTCCCGCCTCACGGTCCGAAGCAAAGGAGGGATTAAAAGCCCCGACGATCAGAAAAAAAGCCAACATGACTGCTGCAGCCAGTAGTTTCTTCACCGATTATGCTCCTTTCGTCAGTTTCGGGTTAATTCGGCTGGGTTACCAATCAAATTTTAACGTCAACAACCGCTCAGCCCGGTCTGGCCGGCTGCTTATCCCTGTGTTTTTTCGCGCAGGGTTTGCAGAAGATCTTCGGGTTTTTTCTTCGACAGGATCTCACGGAACTGTCCGCGATAATTCTTGACCATGCTGACGCCCTCGATAACGACATCATAAACCCGCCACTGGCCGCTTTTATCGGTCAACCGGTAGAACAGAGGGACTTTTTTGCCGTCTGCTGTGATGATGTAGCTTTCGACTTCCACCAGTCCCTTTTTGAGCTCTGTTTCTTTGTCGAATTCGATTTTTTCACTGGTATAAGCCAAAATACGATCAGCGTAAATGTCCTGCAGAAGCTTTTCAAAAAGATTCACAAATTCCTTTTGCTGATCGGGTGAAAATTTTTTCCATTCCCGCCCGAGGGTGCGACGTGACAGCTCCTGCCAGTCAAAAATCTCATTGATGACGGTGGTAATCTCATTTATTTTGGCGCTGCGGTCCAACCCTTTAAATTCGGGGCTTTGCATTTTGGTCAGCATCTTGTTGATCTGAGTTTCAACTGTTTCTTTGGCACCGGCTGCCAGAACCTCATACGGTAACAGTATTGAGATGGCCAGCAGGAGAACACCCAATCCGATATATGTTTTTTTCATCTGATTTCCCCCTTGATCCTTTTAATCAAATATTTAAAAATTTTATATTCTTACCTTTATAACCGGGACGGAGCAAAACCGCTTTTGGTTGACAAAGCGGTTTTACTCTTCTGATTCGCCGCTGCCGACATCGCCGAAGGCGTACTTGCTGACCAGGTCCATGATATCGGTGGGTGATTCGGTATCGGTAATGGTGTCACCGTCTGCAAGCAGATCGCCGCCGCCGCCGGCATCGATACTGATAAATTTGTCGCCGATCAAGCCCTCGGTCTTAATGGAGGCAATGGCATCATCATAAATTTCGATACCGTTATCGATTTTGAGCGTCACCACCGCAACCTGGTTTTGCTGGTCCATTTCAAAGGACTCCACCCGGCCGATCTCAAGACCCAGCATATTGACGGGGTTGCCCACCCGCAGGCCGCTCACCGAAGTGAACTTGGCTATAAGGGTATAGGATTTTTCCCCGAGAAAGCCGACATTGCCCAGTTTTACCGTCATGTAAGCAATGGCGAAAAGACCGATGACCACAAAAATACCAACAACTGTTTCCTGGGTATACTTTTTCATTGCGTCTTACCTCCGCGTTCACATTGAAAGCGTGCAATTGGTGTTTGATTAAACCGCGCAAATTCCATAACCGACTCGATTTCGATCTGGGGTTTGCCCTGGGCCAGTCCGGCCAGAATGCTAAATTCAAAATGATCCTCGTCGGGTTTTTCACCCTTCTGCAAGCTCTTCAGGTCGGGCAAACCATGTTCGCGAAAATCTCTCTTAAAATCCGCCATAATGCGCTCGGCCTCATCCAAATCCGAATAGGGCAGCACGGTGGCATATTCATTGATGGTCTGGCGGGAGGAAAACCCGCCGACGGCACCAAAGTGTTTATTGATATAAGAGCCCAGGGCCCGGATGATCTCCTGGGCGGCATCGTGTCCCATATGCTCGATGATGGTGTCCAGGTCATCGACGGCAAAGGCGGCCACCGCATACATGGCATCCGGCTGCCGTTTGCTCAGGTCGGTTTGATAGCGCACCTTAAAATGGCGCTTGGAATACAGGCCGGTGATGTCTTCCTGCAGACTTTCAAGGCTGGTCAGGATTTCTTCGCGAAACGGGTGCTCAAATTCTTCAAATTCGTCCGGGGTGCCCTGGAATACGATCTTCTTGCCGTAAAGCGCCAGAATGCGGTTGGAAATAAAATAGACATCCGGAATCTCATGGCTGATCAAAAGGGCCGTAAAGCCAAAGCGGTTTTGGTATTCGGCCACCATGCCCAGAATCGCATTTTTGCGGATGGGGTCCTGACCGGTGGTGGGCTCGTCAAAGAGCACGATCGATGGATCGGTGACCAGCGCCCGGGCCAGGGCGGCGCGCTTCTGCATACCGCCCGAAAGTTCAGAGGGATATTTATCAAATACCTCGGTCAGCTCGGTCTGCTCGATGGCCGCCATGGCCTTTTTCGCAATTTCCTTTTTGCCCAGACGGGTGGTCTGTCGCAGCGGCAGCGATACGTTTTCAACAATGGTCATCGAGTCAAAAAGAGCGTTGTTTTGAAACATATAACTGATCTGACCGATATATTCGTTCCATTCTTTCTTGGTCATTTGATCGATGGGCTTGCCGCGGTAAAGAATTTGGCCCTCGTCCGGTTTGAGCAGCCCGATAATGTGCTTGAGGGTTACGCTTTTGCCGGTGCCGCTCAATCCGATCAGGGTGGTGACTTCACCTTCATAAATTTGAAAGTCGACTTTGTCCAGAATGGTGCGCACGTCAAAGCGCTTGGTCACGCCTCTGAATTCGATAATCGGTTGTTTTTCCATAGCAGGCCCTTACAAAATGAATGTCGTTACGACATAATCTGAGATCAAAATCATCACACAGGAGAGCACCACCGCCGAGGTGGTCGACAGGC
>JASFGN010000459.1:0-3813 GCA_050123735.1 Desulfobacterales bacterium
CGGTCCACCCAAAACCGGGAGGCCATGATTTTTCCGGGATCGGGATTGTTTGACCGGGCCGGCCGCTGGGTTGTGGCCGCTGAAATGGTTGAAACCTCCCGGCTGTTTGCCCGGACGGTGGCCAATGTTGAAAGTCACTGGCTCGAAGAGTTGGGCGGGGATCTATGCCGGCGGACCTACCTGAATCCCCGCTGGCAAGAAAGCCAGAGCGCGGTCATCGCCGATAAGCAGGTCAGTCTTTTTGGCTTGATTATTTCCCTGCGACCGGTGCCTTACGGTCCGATAAACGCAGATGAAGCGTCCGACATTTTTATACGCTCGGCGATCCTAAAGGGGTATCTCAAAAAGCCGTTGGCTTTTATGAGCCACAACCAGCGCCTGATCGATGAAGTAAAAGGGCTGGAAGACCGGCTGCGGCGGCGTGATCTGCTGATCAGCGAAGAAGCCCTTTTTGATTTCTACGCCACAAAATTGCCGGGCGTCTACAGCGTGCAAATGCTGAAAGATCAGATCAAAAAAAAGGGCGGTGATCGCTTTTTGCGTCTGAAAAAACAGGATCTGATGAATTACGATCCGGATGCCGGCGAACTGGCGCGCTACCCGTCGAGCGCCAACATTAAAGGACAGCGCTTTAAGTATCGCTATCAATTTCAGCCCGGCCAAGATGATGACGGTGTGACCATTCAGGTGCCGGTTTCGCTGGCCGCCTCCGTGCCTGAGGAAACTTTCGACTGGCTGGTGCCCGGGATGTTCAAAGAAAAAATTGAAACCCTTATCAAAGGCCTCCCCAAAGCCTATCGCAAAAAGCTGGTCCCGGTAAACGAGACCGTTGAGATCATCCACCGGGAGCTCCCCCGTAGCGGGCAGGCGCTGTTTTCGGCGCTGGGCGAATTCATCTTGCAGCGGTTCGGTGTTGATATTCCCGCCACCGCCTGGCCGACCGAATCCCTGCCGGATCATCTTAAAATGCGCATTTCAATGATCGCTCCCGACGGGCGAGTGCTGCGTTCAAGCAGGGACACCGGCATTCTGCGACAAACCACAAAGGAAGCCATTCCCGCCGATGCCTTTGAAGCCTATCGCCAAAAATGGCAACGGACGGGCATCACCCGCTGGGATTTTGGTGATTTGCCTGAATTCATCAGCAGCCCCCCGGAGGCCAGGGCGAAATGGGTGGCCTATCCGGCCCTGGAAGCCGCTGACGATCCCGTCAAATCGGTGCGCCTGACATTGTATTTACAGCAGGATAAAGCGTTTGGCGTCCATCTCCAGGGAGTCGCCGGTCTTTATAAAATTCGTTTTGCAAAGGATCTGAAAATACTGAAAAAGGGTCTAAAGTTGCCCGCGCAGTACAAAGCAGCAGCCGATTATTTCGGGGGCCCCGGCCGCATTGCGCAGCAGCTGCTGGATCGGGTTGTATCGGATCTGTTTTGCAAAAACATCCGGACGCAAAATGCCTTCGAAGCGCATGGCGAAAGCGTTTCTCCGGTTCTGATTTCTACCGGCCAGAAACTGCTCGAATCCTGCCTGGCGGTTTTAAACACCTATCACCAGGTGCGCACAGAATTTGATAAGTTAAATCGGGCCCATCCGGCAAATACGGCTGTGCGGCATTTTTGCGGAGATCTAACATCTGCGCTTGAGCGTCTGGTTCCGGATTCATTTATCCAGCTTTACGATGTGGAGCGGTTGGCGCACATCGAACGCTATATCCAGGCCGTGCAAATCAGGGCCCGGCGCGCCCTGCTGGATCTTGAAAAAGATCAGGCCAAAGACAGTCAGGTCAAAGCCGTTGCCGATCGTCTGGACAAATTGCTGCAAGGCCTTTCGGCCAATGCAACCGCCGAAAAAAGAAAGGCCCTGGAAGATCTTTTCTGGATGATCGAAGAATACAAAGTGTCCATTTTCGCCCAGGAACTGAAAACCGCCTATCCGGTTTCCAAAAAACGGCTCGAAAAAAAGCTCGCTGAAATTGAACGAATGATCTAATTCGATTTCGGATTGTGTCACAAGGCGAAGGAGTCTTTTGAGAAATCCGCAATCTGAAATCAGCAATAACAAAATCTGGTTTTATGGGCTTGAGGTATAGCAAAAGATAAATGCAAATGGATAAAACAGCGAAAAAACCATTGGTGAGCGTCATCATTCCCACCTACAATCGGGGCTGGATCGTAACAGAAGCCATCGAGTCGGTGCTTGCTCAGGATTTCAGCGATTATGAGCTGATCTTGGTCGACGACGGATCAGATGATCGCACACCTGAAATTCTGGCAGCTTACAAAGAGCGCATTACGGTGATACGCCAGGCCAACCGGGGTGTCAGCGCGGCCAGAAATCGGGGGATTGCGGCAGCTGCAGGCCGTTTGATTGCCTTTCTGGATTCAGATGATCTCTGGCTGCCGCAAAAACTGACCGCCCAGGTGGAATTTTTTGCCCAACATCCGGATGCCGTTATCTGCCAGACCGAGGAGCGCTGGGTGCGAAACGGCGTGCGGGTCAACCCCAAAAAGAGACATCTAAAATTTTCGGGCATGATATTCGAGCGTTCACTGGCCCTGTGTCTGGTGAGCCCCTCGGCGGTCATGATTAAAAAGGCCCTTTTCGATGCGGTGGGCGTTTTTGACGAAGATCTGCCCGCCTGCGAAGACTACGATCTGTGGCTGCGCATCAGCTGCCGCCATCCGGTCGATCTGATTAAAACCCCGTTGATCGTCAAGCGGGGCGGACATGCAGACCAGCTTTCCAGAGCACCGGGATTGGATCAATATCGCATCCGCTCTTTAATGAAATTACTCGAAGACAACATGCTGACAGCGCCACAAAAGCAGGCCGTCATTCGAACGTTAACGCAAAAATGTGCTGTTTATGCCGGCGGTTGCCGCAAACGCGGAAGAGAAGCAGAGGCCCAGTACTATGACCGGCTGGCGGATCAAGTCAGAGGTCAGAGGACAGAAGACAGATGACCCGTCTTCGTCACGCTACAAGCGTGACTTCACCGCGGCAGGCAGAAAGCAGAAGTAGGGGCGGGGTTTATCCCCGCCCGACCAACTTGTGTATATATCTGTAATTGTTTCCAAATACCACTATCGTCCGCGACCGTCTGACATATCTCCGTATTTGAGCGCGGTTACATCGCGTCATTCCTTTAACCCATTAAAAATCAAATTGTTACAAACTACTTGCATTCACAATTTGGATTTGTTAGGTCTTCGAAAGGCAACCAGGGATTGAATTCTGCATCTTCTCGCTTATCTGCTTTATTAATTTGTTTGTGACAAGGCACAAGGACGTCGTTGAGGAAGTTTCCATCCTATAACGTTAACGGTTAACCCATAAAGGAGGTTCTGATGAAAAAAGCACTCATTTTTAGTTTAGCCGTGATCTTTGGTTTTGCCCTTGTGATGGGCTGTGCACCCGAAGAAAAGGCCAAAACTGAAGAAAAAGCCGCCGCTGAGCCTGCGCCGGCCAAGACGACCTTTGTCACCATCGGCACCGGCGGTATCACCGGTGTCTATTATCCCACCGGTGGCGCGATCGCTAAAATCGTAAACCAGAAAAAGGACCAGTACGGCATCCGTGCCACGGTTGAGTCCACCGGCGGTTCGGTGTTCAACGTCAATGCCGTCATGTCCGGTGACCTCGAGTTCGGTGTGGTTCAGTCCGACCGACAATATCAAGCCGTCAATGCAATGGCCGAGTGGGAAGACAAAGGCAAACAGGAAGACCTGCGCGCGGTCTTCAGCATCCATCCGGAATCCATAACCCTGGTGGCGGCTGTTGATGCCGGTATTGAGACGATTGACGATTTAAAGG
>JASFGN010000460.1:0-3800 GCA_050123735.1 Desulfobacterales bacterium
TTCTTCCAATTCCATGCGGCCATATTCTTCACGGTTGGCCCAGCCTACACCTCGCAGGGTCTGGATCAGCTTTTCACGGGTGGCAAGCGGCAACCGCACGAGTTCCTGGTGCGCAACAATGGCTGCCTGGATGGCATCTTCCATCTCCTGAAAAACACCGCCGGAACCGCTGGGGGCAGGGTTGCTGGTTGAAGCACTCTGGCCGGCAGCAGCCAAACCTTCCATAACTTTTTCGACGATACGTTCAACCTGTTTCCGATCGATGGTCATAGCCTTTCCCCTTGATAATAAGCGCGGCGATCTCTTTTCGATGATCCCTTGCCAATGCGGGCTTGACGGAACTTTATTTATTAAACTGAAAATCGGTTTGCGATCTTATAGGCCGTAGCGGAACCGAAAATCATCCGCCAGTACACATCGTCGGATGAGGGTAAACATCCGGGGGCGGGTTTGTCCCTCACCGTTGGTGGCAATGTGAAACGACGTATATCCCTCTGCGGCAACGCCCACGCTGGCCAGGCCGCAGGATCCATTTTTTACGAAAGCGGCACATTTTGCCATTGCCGCCATTTTTTTGATGTTTTGCATGTTGTTGGAGTGAATTGCCATGGTGTGTCCATTACCTTGTTCGGCGGCAATGGCTCTGTCGATGGCCTCATTGACAGTGGCACAGCGAATAAACGGTAATACGGGCATGATCTGCTCGGTCCAGACCAGCGGATGATAGGCATCGGTCTCTAAAATGACAATCTGGGTTTCGGGGCTAACTTTTAAACCGATACTTTGCAAAATAAAGCTTGGCGGCTTGCCGATGTAATCCATATTGATGACACCGGGCTCACCGGGACCTTTTACTTCCTTAAAGATGTGTTTGAGTAGTTCTTCTCCCTGGGCCGTATCTATTTCATAAGCACCGTGTTGTTTCAATTTCTGCTTGAAGTGATCGGCAACCGATGCAACGACAAAGATTTCCTTTTCGCTGGCACAGGCCATACAATTTGAAAAGCCGGCCCCCTCAACAATACATGCAGCCGCGCGATCCAGATCAGCGCTTTCATCCACAACCACCGGCGGGTTTCCGGGGCCTCCGGCAATCAGACGTTTGCCGGTTTGCGTGGCAAAAGCTACCACGCCGTGGCCGCCTGTGACGGCAATCAATTTGATCTTGGGATGGGTCATCAGCGCCTGGGCCGATGGCACCGACGGTTCCTCAAGGCAGCAGACGCAATTGGCAGGACCGCCGGCCGCAACAATTGCCTGATTCAGATCCCGGATAACCTGCGCTGAAACCTTGCGTGTTTTTGGATGCGGGTTATTGACGACCGTGTTGCCGCCGGCCAGCATCATAATCGCGTTGAACAGGATGGTCGGCGCGCCATTGGTAACCGGATTGACCGAGGCAATCACACCCACCGGTATGCGCTCGATGATGGTGACGCCTTTATCGCCGCTGAACACCTCCGGCTGCAAATCTTCCATACCCATAACCAGGCATGCCGCTTGATTTTTTTTGACGTTATCTTCGCTTTTTCCGAGACCGGTTTCCTCGAACTCCATGCGGCCGTATGTCTCGGCATTGGCATTGCCGGTATCCCGAATGGCTTGAATGATGTGTTCGCGAGCTTTAAGAGGTAGGGTTAAAAGCTGTTTTTGAGCAGTCGCAGCAGCCTCAATCGCATCTTCAATGTCATGAAAAACACCATCGGATCCGGTGCTGGATGATTCGGGAGAGCGGGCGGGTTCGGAGATTTCAATGCCTTCCTTTTGTAAGCGGTTGATGACCGTCTCAACAATATGCTCTATTCCGCGCTCATCCAGTTTCATGGATTATCTCCAGCCTTTTTACGAGTTGCAGCGCCCCGGCCTCAAGAGGCGTTTATGGTTGCAGTCAATATTCAAGTTGATATGGTCCGGCCTGGCTTTCAAGAACTTTTGGTATCCATCGGGTAAAAGGCGCTCAGATACGACATATGGTCCTGTTCCGGCGCCGCCTCCTCCATGCCGTCGTCGGTGTAAAACTCATTGGCGGTCTTAACGCCCTCGTCAAATTTAGCCAGATAACGGACGGCTTTGCTTTCATCCAGAAAAGTGATTTCGTGGATAAGGGCACTGAGATAGGCAATCACATGCGCAAAAGGATCGATAAAAGAAATCGATTCCAGGTCGATAATGATATACTGGTCGGCCAGCGTGATGATCGGAGATTTTGGCGTATCGCTGAGCCCGACAATTTTTACTTTGTATTTTTTAGCCAGCTGTATCAATTCAATTGTTTTTCTGGGATATCGTGGAAAAGCGACCACAAACATGACATTGGATTTACCGTTGCGGATAATCAGATCCTTAATCTCCCATGAGAGCGAGGTATCCAGATAAACGTCATTGCGTATCTTTCTTAGAAGATAGCCGAAATAATAGGCCAGGATGGCCGAAGCGCGATAGCCGACGACATAGACATTCTGTGCTCTGAAAAGCGTTTTGGCAATTTTTTTGAGATCTCTGGCGCTGATGGCATTCCGCAAATTCTCAATATTCTTGATGGCATTTTGACAGTATTTATCGAGGGTGTTTTGTTCGTCAATTTGCCGACTGGCTTTTTGCAGTCGCTCCACGGCGGTCAGTTCAATGTGCAAAAGACCTTTCATGTACTGAACAAAATCCATGTATCCTGAAAATCCCAGGTCGTTGACAAAGCGAATAATTGTCGGTTCGCTGACATTGCATTCTTGAGCGATTTCTTTTGCAGTCATTAAAAAAATCTTTTTATGATCTTTTAAAATCAGATCGGCAACGCGCCTTTTTTTGGGCGAAAGCTCGGGATAGACCCTGATGATTTTTTCAAAAAGATCTTTTCTGGCTGATTGCATATCTCAAAAGTCCTTTCCTGATAGAGCACGCAGGCAGCTCTCGGCAGCTTCTTTGGCGGCCTGGACCTCGGATGTCGTACCGGCGAGGTAGACGCGGCCGGAGGCCCCAAAAACCGTTACGTGAATCAGCTTAATATCAGCGGCTTTTTCGGCTTCATTGGCGGCATAACCGGCATAACCGGCAGGCACACACTCAAGGATGTAAAGGGTTTCATCCTCGATCATCATACTGGCAGCACGGAAACGGTTAACAATCTGGCCCATGTAAGGGTCCATGCGTTCAATGGTTTCTGCGGCCAGAATTTTTGGTTTCAGGCGCTCATTTTCGTTGACACCCAGATAACCCAGAATCACATCACCGGCCTGTTTGACGTCGGCCGGAGAATCCGCATGGACCTCTAACATGCCAAAGGTTCTTTCCACGACCATTGCGCCCGGCATGACATTGGCTTTCTTTAAAACGATGTCGGTAATCGAATTGATTTCGATGCCGGGCGCAATTTCCATAAAAAGTGCCGATTGTCCGGCCACCGGATAATACCCGCGGGCGGTGCTGCCGATATATCCCACCAGTTGTTTTTGCAATTGATCGATAAATGCGTATGCTCGAAGCTCAACCATATTCACCATTCTTAAAAATCAATGTTCAGCCGAACAAGAGACCTTTGTCAATTATAGCGTTCGACCTTTTATATGCTTTTTAGCCATTCGCGCTTGTTGGGGCAGACCGCCGTTACGGTACTGCAGACCGCATTTCCCTGACAGGCGCATTCCTGATCTCCGCCTTTGCTGAAACGACCGAAACAAAAGTCGCTGATCGGTATTGATGTCTGGCAGTCCATGATCAATTCGCAAATGAGCCTTCCGATGACCGGCGCCAATCCGAAGCCGTGCCCGCTGAATCCGGTGGCAAACACAAATCCCGGCACTTCT
>JASFGN010000461.1:0-3784 GCA_050123735.1 Desulfobacterales bacterium
CAATTTGTCTCTTGCAGCAACCCCATGTAATCTATGTTGCTTTCATGCTTATGCGGTAAAAGTCCATCGCATTCTGCCCGCATAATTTTAACAGGCGGTCCGGGTTCAGGTTCAGCCGCAAAATCCGCTGGATTTCTCGATCCCAGGCATACGGCAGGTTCGGAAAGTCGCTGCCGTACATCAGGCGATCGGCCCGCATGGCCGCTAGATCAGGAATCTTGCCAAAGGGCAAATAGTCGGCCAGTGTCATGGTGGTATCCAGCCAGAGGTTTTCATATTGCGCTATCAAGCGCTGATAGGCATCAAATTCGTCCGCTCCCAGGTGCGGCACACAGATTCGCAGTTCGGGATACTCTACGAGCACTCGTTCCAAGCGCTCAGCGCTGCACAGTTCATAAGGATCACAGGGATAGGCCGGGCTTTTGGGTTCTCGCCCGACATGCATGATGATGGGTTTATCAGCAGCCTGACAAATCCGATAAATTTCGTGCATGCCATCACCCCGCATATCAAAACACTGAACATGACAGTGCAATTTGACGCCCGCCAGTCCGGCATCAAAGGCCTGTGTCAGGATCTGATCGGTATCTTTCTCACCCGGATAAACGGTTGCCATTCCGGTCAGCTGCGGATAAAGGCGACACAGCTCGGACATGTAGATGTTGAGCTCGCGGGCCACCCCCGGACGGTGCGCATAATGCAGCCCGACGATGCGGCTGATACCGCGAGACAATAAAAATTCGACGATCTCAGTAGATTTTAAGCGATAGCGAACCGGCCAGCCATATTGATCAAACCATTGCCAGATCGACTGAAACAAATGATCCGGAAACAGATGCACATGGGCATCCACCACCGCCGGCAACGATTGCGGCAGACGGTCGGCTTCACGATCATTCAGCGCCGGCAGCGGCGTTTGCAGAAGAGCCCTCATAGGAATTTATTCTCATCATGCCAATTTAAGTGTCGACGGCATCTTATTAGTTTATCTTGATTCGCAGTGCAAGAATCTTCTATATTGATTTTCAAAAACCAGTGGCTTTGATGACAGCGGATATCCAATCTTTATGATTACCCGACATCGCATTTATTTTAAAAACGCACGCCGGATGGATGCCCTGAAGCGGCAATCAGCAGATCTGGTGATAACGTCACCCCCCTACCCCATGATTGAAATGTGGGATGGGCTGTTTGTCGGCCAGAACTCAAAAATCGACCGGGCGCTCAAAAACAGTGACGGCCGCAAAGCCTTTGAGCTGATGCACCGCGAGCTCGATGCCATCTGGCGGGAGGTCTGGCGCATCTTAAAGCCGGGCGGCATTGTGTGCATCAATGTCGGCGATGCGGCCCGAACCCTCGATGGCCGATTTTCGCTATATCCGAATCATGCCCGTATGCTCAGCCAGCTTTTAAAACTGGGCTTTCAGTGCCTGCCTGCGATCCTGTGGCGCAAGCAAACCAACGCACCCAATAAATTTATGGGTTCCGGCATGCTGCCGCCCGGCGCGTATGTGACCCTCGAGCATGAGTATATTCTGATCTTACGCAAGGGGTCCAAACGTGAATTTAAAACCGAAACAGAGCGACAAAACAGACGCGCAAGCGCCTTTTTCTGGGAAGAGCGCAATCGATGGTTTTCCGATGTGTGGATGGATATCAAAGGCGCCGCCCAGCACCTGGGTAGCCGTGCCGCGCGTCGACGCAGCGCTGCTTTTCCATTCGAGGTGCCCTACCGTCTGATCAATATGTTTTCAGTTAAAAGAGACCTCGTTGTCGATCCGTTTCTGGGAATTGGCACCACCATGTGGGCCGCGGCAGCCGCCGCTCGCAACTGCGTGGGCTATGAAATTGAGAACGGGCTGCGAACTGAAATTCAGGCAGCCGCCCATCAGCTCGTGCCTTTTGCCAATGCACGCATAAACCAGCGCCTCGCGGCCCACATCAATTACCTGAAGCAAAACAAACGCGGCCCGGCGCAATTCAAATACACCAACCGACATTATCATTTTCCCGTTAAAACCCGCCAGGAAATGGAGATCTGCATTAATCCGCTGACATCCCTTCTAACTGCCGATGGCGATGCCTTTGAGGTCACTTATTCAACTGAAACCGCCGAGTTGATGTAAACGTCGCCGCGCCCACATAATCCCCAGACGACCCCGCAAATTGAATGCCATCAGCGCCAGCGGCAATATTTTGGCCGTCAGCGGCGTTAGGTAGCAAAGCTTGATCAGCGACCGGTAAAGCTGATCCATTGTACCCGCCCGGAGCCGGATGTGTTCTCCGGTCAGTTCAAAATGCCAACGACGTGCCAGTCTGACAGCCGCTGCCTTTCCTTCCCGCAGCGTCGCTCGTGCCTCAAAGGGTCCAACCGGTTGATAGGGTTTGGCATCTTGGTTGGACAGCGCCTTGACCGCTGCCTGTGCCAGAGCAAACCGCCAGACACCGGCATCAAAGCTTTCAGGACCGCAGGATTTATCAATCGGAAAGCAATCCATATTTTCGATAGCCGCTGTTGCTTGTTCACAGGCAACCGGACAGCCGGAAAAAAAGATCGGACGAATACCCCGGGAAGCCAGTGAAGCGGCAAACAATTCCACTTCTGCCAGATATCGATCATTGAGGGTCAGACGCGCAAGTCGGGAAGTCAGGGTATGGGCCAGAAATCCATTCGATCCGGAGGCGGCGTGCATTCCCAGAAACATAACGGCCTGGGCGGTTGCAGGGTTGCCAATTCCCGGTACGGGTCCTCGACGGTATCCGGAAACGATGCGTGCCCGGGCATCGATCAGTTCCGCAAACAAATTATAGGCGGTTCGATGAAAATCCTTTACGGTTACGGTTTCAACACCCGCATCCAAAAGCGCAGCAACGACGCTGCCGACGTCCTGACTCATCCCCAGACAGGCCCGGGCCCATTCATCCGTCAAAAATGAAGATGCCGCATAACTCCAGCAGGCGGAGCTTCCTTCCAGATCCGCCAGAATCAAAATATGGTTCAGGTGCTTGCCCATCTTACTTCATCAATACCCATATGCTCTATGGCGCTAAACGATTCGCCCCAGCGTGCCGGTTATCAGAACGCAAATCACATGCGGGCTCCGTGGGGCTCGTGTCAAGTAGTCGTCCGTGCACGGTTTGAAAGTGTTTGAATACGCTGCAAAACCGGCGGATGTGAATAATTCAAAAATACATAAAACGGATGGGGTGTTAGATTCGACAAATTATGAATCGAAAGTTTTTTCAGGGCGTTGATCATGGATTCAGGGTCCCGGGTCGTTTCGGCAGCAAATTGATCGGCGGTGGTCTCATTGCGACGGGACCGCAACTGCATCAAAATACCGCTAAAAAAATCGATGGGCGCGTATAACATGGCGAAAAAGAGCATTCCAGCATAAACGGATTGCTGCGGCATGTAAAAGGCGTCGAAAAGCCCCTGATACGTGATAAACTGCGCCAGCAAAAACAGCATCAGCCCTGTTTGCAAGATGCCCAGGACAAGTGACTGGCGAATGTGCTTTTTTTTGTAATGCCCCATTTCATGCGCCAATATCGCCACGAGTTCCTTGATCGTATGCTGCTTTATGAGGGTATCAAACAGTACAATTCGTTTGTGCCGGCCAAACCCGGTGAAAAAAGCATTTGATTTGGTCGATCGCCGCGAGCCGTCCATCTGATAGACATTTTCAAGTGGAAACTCGATACCCCTTGCATATGCTAAAATGGCCGATTTGAGCTCACCTTCTTCCAGCGGCGTAAACTTGTTAAACAGCGGCATAATCCA
>JASFGN010000462.1:0-3775 GCA_050123735.1 Desulfobacterales bacterium
TACGCGCGGCCATCGAATCCTATCCGGATAAAAAACATATTGTCACATCCAGAGTGGAACATCCGGCCATAAAAAATCTCTACGAGTCCCTGTCAAAAAAGGGATACCGCTCAACATTTGTCCCGGTTGATAGCAAGGGCAAACTCGATATCGACCGTCTGTACGACAGTTTGAGCGACGATACCGCCGTTGTCAGCCTGATGTGGGGCAACAATGAAACCGGTGTGATTTTCCCTATCGAAGAAATTTCACGTGAGGTCAAAAGCCGGGGGATCTTATTTCACACCGATGCGGTTCAGGCCGTGGGTAAAATTCCCATCACCGTTGGCGACAGCGGCGTGGATATGCTTTCGCTTTCAGGTCACAAGTTTCATGCGCCCAAGGGGATCGGAGCGCTGTATATCCGCAAGGGAACCAAATTTTCTCCATTTATGATCGGTGGTCACCAGGAAAGCGGACGTCGCGGGGGCACGGAGAATACGGCCGCAATTATCGGTCTGGGAAAGGCTGCCGAACTGGCTACTGAACATCTTAAAAAAGATGGCTATGCAAAGATCAGCCGCCTGCGGGACAAACTCGAGCAGGCCCTGCTGGAGAAGGTGCCCAATGCGATGGTCAATGGTGATCCGGAGAACCGACTGCCGAACACCACCAGCATTGCCTTCGAATATGTAGAAGGTGAAGCCATCCTATTGATGATGAATGAACACGGCATTTGCGCCTCTTCAGGTTCAGCCTGCACATCCGGGTCGCTGGAGCCCTCGCACGTGTTGCGCGCTATGGGGGTTCCCTTTACCGCAGCCCACGGCTCCATCCGCTTTAGTCTCAGTCGCTATAATACCGAAGATGAAATCGATGAGATTATCGAAACATTGCCCCCGATCATCGAGCGACTAAGAGAGCTGTCGCCCTTCTGGAAGCGGGCCATGGAAGGGTAACACAGAATTGATGTGAAGAGATCACCGCTTCTAAGCCTTCTGACGGATCTTATTCTTAAGCCACTCGATCCAGGCGTCAAATCCTTCCCCGGTTTTAGCAGAAATTTCAAAAACCGGCATTTGCGGATGAACCTGATGGATAAAATCAATCGCCTTTTGCTTGTCAAAATCCAGATAGGGCATCAAATCAACCTTATTCAAAAGCGTCGCCTCACATTCACGAAACATCAGCGGGTATTTGACCGGCTTATCTTCGCCTTCGGTCACACTCAAGATCACCACCCGTGAATCCTCGCCGATATCAAATTCAGCCGGACAAACCAGATTTCCCACATTCTCAACAACTAAAAATTCGATCGCGTCGAGATCCAGCGTAAGGGCTGCATTTTCGATGACATGCGCAACCAGGTGACAATCGCCCCCGAACTCATCGGTATTGATCTGGACCACCGGCACTTCGGTACTGGCCAGCCGGTCAGCATCATGGGTGGTACAGATATCACCGACAATCACCGCACTTTTGATTTCCGGCATAATGCGCGCCAGGGTTTTTTCAAGGGTGGTCGTTTTACCCGAACCCGGTGAGCTCATGACATTGAGCACGAAGATGCCCTTTTCGGCAAAAAGCCGACGGTTTTGCTCGGCCATTTTAGCATTTACATCCAGAACGCGTCGCACAACCTTGATCTCGCGACTTCCGCTTTTTTGAGTACTCACATCGGCCGATGCATGCCGGCTATGGGTATGGTGTGATTTGTGGAAATCTTTATGATGATCGTAGCGTTTTTGTTTGAGTATATTATCCGGGATCATGTTTTTCCTCTTCGACAACCTCTATGGACTCGATATCGAGTTCTCTTCCTGAAAGAATTTCCAGAGAACCGCTCTGACATTTTCGGCAAACAAAAACGGGCGTGTCGATGGTCCATTGCGCGTCGCAATCAAGACATTTGGCCACGACCGGTATTTCTTCGATGGCCAGTTTGGCACCGGCAAGCGGTGTGTCTTTGATCGCCACCTCAAAACAAAACCGCAGGCTTTCAGGCACAACTGCAGCCAGTTGGCCGATTTTAAGATTGACCGCAGCGACCCGGGCTTCGCCTAAGTCCGGCGGCAGGGAGGCGGTTGCAATTTCAACAATCTGCAGCGCGATACCCATTTCGTGCATAAAAAAATTCCCAAACTTCGTTTGTGAATTGGTGTTTCGCATGTGGTGTTTCGTGTTTTGTATCGTGCGTTTCGAGCAAAGCCACCAAGCACTGAATACAAAACACTAAACACTATTTAAAAACCTTGGAACAAAATTCACCCAGGCTGCCGAGATCTTCACACACATGAACCCCGTTAATCTTCATGGCGTCAATTTTGGCCTGAGCTGTTCCGCTGCTGCCGGATATAATGGCGCCGGCATGGCCCATGCGCCTGCCGGGGGGTGCGGTAAGGCCGGAGATAAAGCCTACAACCGGAATGGACATTTTGCTGGCAATAAACTCGGAAGCTTCCTCTTCTGCCGTTCCACCAATTTCACCGACCATCACCACTCCCCGGGTGTCGGGATCCTGCTCAAACGCTTCCAGACAGTCAATAAAGCTCGTACCGCAGATCGGATCACCCCCGATGCCGATACAGGTTGTCTGCCCGATGCCCTGCAGCGTTAATTGATGAACGACCTCGTAGGTCAGGGTTCCTGACCTGGACACCACGCCGATTGGCCCGCCCGGTTTGTGAATCGGCCCCGGCATAATGCCGATTTTGGCCTCACCGGGTGTGATGATTCCCGGGCAGTTGGGCCCGATCATGCGCACGGGTTTGGTCTGCAGATAATTTTTAGCCCGCATCATATCCAGCACCGGAATTCCTTCGGTAATAACCACCATCAGGCGCAGCCCTGCATCGGCGGCTTCCATAATCGCATCGGCGGCGAAGGCAGGCGGCACAAAGATCAAACTGCAGTCCGCACCGGTTTCATCAACGGCATCTTGCACGGTATTAAAAACCGGGACATCATCCATCTTCTGCCCGGCTTTGCCGGGCGTAACCCCGGCCACAATTTGGGTACCGTAATCAATGCAGTGGCGTGTGTGAAATTGCCCTTCTTTTCCCGTAATTCCCTGAACCACAACCCGGGTGTCTTTATCTGCAAATATGCTCACGATGGGCTCCTCGACTTTTAGAATCAGTATTTTGAATCAAAGTAAAACTGCTGGAATATTGGAATGCTGGGTTTGGCAAAATAAGATCAACTTCTTTTCATCCCCATTATTTCACTTTTACACCATTCCATTATTCCATGGCTCAGTAAAAACGAATACGCCCAGAATGTCGTTAATTCAAAGTCTGCCTGCTGCCCCGGAATCTCTACCGGACGACTTCGGCGATTTTGTGGGCAGCGTCCTTCAAATCGGTTGCGGTGATCAGATTCAAGCCCGAATCAGCCAGAATTTTACGACCGGCATCCACATTGGTCCCCTCCATTCTGACCACCACCGGGACTTGAATGCCGGTCTTTTTGGCAGCTTCCACCACACCGTTGGCCAGAACATCACAGCGTAAAATCCCGCCAAAGATATTGATCAGAATGCCCTTGACATTGGGGTCGCTTAAAATAATTCGAAACCCGTTTTCAACCATTTCAGCACTGGCGCCACCACCAACATCCAGGAAATTGGCAGGCTCCGCTCCGGCCTGCTTGATAATATCCATCGTGGCCATCGCAAGCCCGGCGCCATTGACCATGTTGCCGACATTACCGTCCAGATTGATGTAATTGAGATTGAATTTGGAAGCTTCCACCTCGAGCGGATCTTCTTCATCCAGATCGCGGTAAGCTTGGATAT
>JASFGN010000463.1:0-3769 GCA_050123735.1 Desulfobacterales bacterium
CCATTTGAGTGGATTCATGCCAGAAGACAGCCCTAGAATTGAAAATTGAAGATTGTAAATTGAAGATTTGCGGATGTCGCTGCGCTCCGTCTATTTTAGGACTTTTTTTTATTTTCGTAATCGATCCGCCGCAGGCGAACCTTAAATATTCAATACTCAATCTACAATATTCAATAACTGCGCTCCTGGCAAAGAGCGATTACCGCAAAACCACAATATTGATGCTTTTGTGACGAATATGGCGAACGATACATCCCGGCCCCTTAGAATTTGCCTCTTAAGTTACCGCTGTAATCCGCATTGCGGTGGCCAGGGCATTTATATTAAAAATCTCAGCCGGGCTCTCAAAGATCTGGGGCATCGGGTAGATGTTGTTGTCGGCCCACCTGAACCGCAGCTGGATGCAGATATTCACTGCCATCGAATCCCCTCGCTGGACCTTTATAATCCGGAAAATTTATTTAGAATGCCATCATTCAAAGAATTGCGACAACCAATCAATTTAATGGAGTGGATCGGGGTTTCAAGCATGGGCTTTCCCGAACCGTTTACGTTTGGCCAGCGCGTCCGCCGATTCCTGCGCACAAAACACAATCGATATGATATTGTCCATGATAACCAGGGATTATCTTATGGTTTGCTGGCCATCAAAGACTGGCTGCCCGTGGTCGCCACCATCCATCATCCGATCACCGTTGATCGCAAAATAGCGATTCGCTCTGCTGCAAACATCTGGCGCAAAATGCAGCAATGGCGCTGGTATTCATTTTGCGGCATGCAAAAACGGGTCTCAAGAAAACTTTCCCATATCATCACCGTGTCAAAAACAGCCCGCAACGATATCGCACACGATTTTCATATACCAACAAACCGATTCAGAGTGGTGCCCAACGGCATTCGTACCGATCTATTTTATCCCGTACCTGAGATCGCCCGTGAAAAAAACCGACTCATCGTAACCAACAGTGCCGATATGCCCTTAAAAGGACTTTATTACCTGCTGCGAGCAGTTAAAAAGGTTGCGCAGACGCAACCGGTCAAGCTCACGATCGTCGGATCTGCCCACAAAAATGGATATAGCCGCAGATTAATACAGCAGCTGGGCATCGGGGATCTGATCACATACACCGGTCGGATCTCCCACGACCGTTTCGTGCGCTTATATGCAAAAGCAACAGCAGCGGTTATCCCGTCTGTATATGAAGGCTTTGGATTGCCCGTCGGTGAAGCCATGGCCTGCGGCGTACCGGTTATCAGCACCACCGGTGGAGCGTTGCCGGAGGTTGTCGGGGATGCCGGAATTCTGGTGCCGCCGGCCGACCATCATGCGCTGGCCGATGCCATTCTAAAAATATTGCAACACCCGCAACTGGCTCAAAAATTGAGCCATGCCGGCTATCAACGCGTTCAGCAACATTTTACCTGGATGAAAGCCGCCCAGAAAACGGTTAACGTATATCGGGAGGCCATTCGTGATCACCGTTGATTTGAAAAAACTGGGGATCAAGCCGGGTTACCGCGTTCTGGACATCGGCTGCGGATCGGGCCGACATACCTGTGCTGCCTATCGCTTTAAAAAGGTGATTGCCATCGGTGCCGACTTGAACGCAACCGAGCTCGGCACAGCCAAAGAACGGCTGCAATTGCATGACAAATGGGGCCAAAACGGAGGCGGCAGATGGGGTCTGACGATGGCCGACGTGAATGCATTGCCGTTTAAAGATAATTATTTTGATCTGGTTGTTTGCTCAGAAGTTTTGGAGCACATTGTCGACGATCGTCAGGCGGTCGGCGAGATCATCCGGGTTTTAAAGCCGGGGCACAATCTGGCTGTTAGCGTACCGCGGTTCTGGCCCGAGCGCATCTGCTGGGCCCTTTCAAAAGGATACACGCAAATAGATAATGGTCATATCCGCATATACCGCAAAAAAAAGCTCATCGCTTTGCTCGAGAATTCTGGCATGAAATGCTGGGCCAGTCACTATGCCCATAGCCTGCACACCCCCTACTGGTGGCTGAAATGTCTGCTCGGACCGGATCGATCAGATCTGGCCACGGTGAACCTCTACCATCGTTTTCTCACCTGGGATATCATCAAACAACCGTATCTGGTGGCCTGCGTCGATAAATTATTGAATCCGATTTTGGGAAAGAGTCTGGTGGTGTATCTCCGGAAGAACAACCAATAAAAAAAATTCAAGGTATGCCAAAAATTCCTTGGAGTTTTTCTCCTGGAGTGCTGGAGTAATTGAATTTGAAAGTTTCCGCTATGGGGCACCTTATGTGGGATTATGGATTGGTTTACTTTTTGCGTTGCAGCACACCCAAAGTTCTGATCATGGATACGCAATTGAATTGACCGCTGGACAGCGCCAGCTCAAAAATGCGACGGGGCGCCTGACCGCCTTCAGAGGGATCTGCGAAGATGTCGTGAATCAACAGATAGCCCCCCGGCATGATATGAGGAGACCAGCAGGTATAATCGCTGAGGGCGGCTTCCACGGTGTGTCCCCCATCGATGAAGACCATACTCAGCGGTGTGCTCCAGCAGCGTGCCGCCACCTCAGAACGACCGACCATGGCCACGACCGTATCGGCTATCCCGGCCTTTTCAATTGTTTTGCGAAATTCACAAAATGTGTTCACCTGCTGTAATTTGGGATCAAAAAGTTCGGGATCAAAATAGACCTGGCCGGGCTGCTGTTCTTCAGAACCACCATGGTGGTCGACGGAAAAGAGAACACCGCTGTTTTGAAGGCAGGCCATGCCGATGTAAATTGTCGATTTACCGCAATAGCTGCCGATCTCCAGACAGGGACCCAAGCGACTGGCTTTGAGGGCGACATCATAGAGGACACGGCCCTCATCTTCTTCAAGAAAACCCTTGGTGGTGGATATCAATTCGGGATCAATGTTCATTATCAGCTTCTGGCTTCTCGCTGCTGGCGGCTGGCACCTCCGGCTTCTTGCATCTGGCTGCTGGAGACAGGTCCCTGGGCATTGAATACCAGCTTACGGGTTGAAAAGGTGCGTTGTTTAAATTCAACTTTACCACCTTATTTATCTACAATATCGAATATCGAACAAGGAATATCAAACCGCAGAAGTATTGGATTTAGCTTGCAAAATTCTCAACTTCGATATTCTGCGGTTCCTTGTTCTGCGGTTCTGCGGTTCAACATGCAGTCGGCAGCCTTCAGCAGTTGTTAGAATCCAGTCGCTCACCGTGAGCAAACACTAGCCAGCAGCTAAGTCTTGCGGTCATAGCTGGTGACGAGCACCTCTCGCGGCTTGGCGCCGTCTGAAGGGCCGACGATGCCCTCTTTTTCCATCTTTTCGATGATGCGGGCGGCGCGATTGTAGCCGATCCGCAAATGGCGTTGAATCATGGAGATGGAGGCTTGTCCGTTCTTTGTGATCAGGGCCACGGCATCATCATAGCGCTCATCATACTCATCATCGTCAATTTCGGCAGGTTCAATGGCAGCTGTTTCGGTTACCTGTTCATCGTATTCCGGTTTGTCCTGACTTCTCAAAAATGCCGTGATTCGACTCAACTCGTCTTCAGAAATGTAAGCCCCATGAATGCGCTGCAATTTAGCGGTGCCGGGCGGCAAAAACAGCATATCCCCGTTGCCGAGAAGGTTTTCCGCACCATTGGCGTCGATGATGGTGCGGGAATCGGTTCGAGACGAAACCTGAAATGTCAGGCGCGTTGGAAAGTTGGCTTTGATAATGCCGGTTAAAACATCCACAGACGGCCGCTGGG
>JASFGN010000464.1:0-3768 GCA_050123735.1 Desulfobacterales bacterium
AATCCGGTATCGCCAGAGATATACTCCGCGAATCGCAACGCGGTTATGCCGCCCTGGTGGTCGGACGCACCGGGGTTAATAAAATTAATCAAATCACGATGGGAAGCGTGGCGGCCAAACTCGTCGACGTTACCACCCACATCCCCATAATTGTTGTGGGTGAGCATCAGGAGTCAAAAAAAATCCTGCTTGCCCTGGATGGCTCTAAAAGCGCGATGCGGGCCGTAAAATTTATCGCTGCGGTCATCGAGCCGCACCCCTGTGAAATAATGCTGTGCCATGTGGTCAGACCCCTGAATCTCCAACAATTAAACGCTAAAGCGCTTTTTACCAAAAAACATGAAAAAGAATGGATCGCAGCAAATCAAAGAAAGATGGTGCCGGTTTTTGTTGAGGCCAAAAAGCAATTGATGCATGCGGGGATTGCTGCGAACAATTTATCCACCGAAATTCTGACGGATGAACAAAGCAGGGCCGCGGCCATTGCAAAGGCTGCCACAGACGGTGGCTATGATACGATTGCGATGGGGCGAAGGGGATTCACATCGGTTGAAGATTTCAAGCTGGGACGGGTATGCCGCAAGATCGTCCATTTTGCCTTCCGTCCGGCTTTATGGATCGTCAGCTAAAAAAGGGATTTATCGAAAAAGCGGCTTCGATATCCCGATGGCTTGCAGTAACCCTTTCATTTAAAGGAGGTCGACAATGGTGATCAGTCCAAAAACTTTGGAATATGTACCGGGCACATATGCGCAAAAAAGACCGGATGCGGCGCAACTGGCGGATCAATATATCCGGGAGTGGGAAAGAAGGCGCCTCAAGATGAAATTGGTGAAAAGCACGCCGGAGCAGATTCCGCCCGCCATCTGTTTTTCCCGCAAAATAGGTGCCGGTGCCCTGGAGATAGCGGATTTTTTGAGCAAAAAGATCGGCTATCCGGTTATCGATCGGCAACTGCTGGATCATGTGGCCCGCGACAAGCGGTTGAGTCAAAAAACCGTGGCGTTTTTTGATGAACGCTATGCGGGCAAAATGTCGGAATTCGCCCGTTTGCTTTTTGGCGAAAAGGCCTTTGTGATGAGCGATTATATGCGAAGTATTATCAGTACCGCCTTCACCTTTGCCGATATGGGCGGGACCATTTTTGTGGGAAGAGGCATTCATTTGATTCTGCCCCGTGACCGCGTACTGGCAGTGCGCACCATATGCTCGGATGAATACCGCAGAAAACGACTGGCTGCCATTTTAAATCTGCAAAAAACCGAGACGCAAAAACTGCTCAGTCAGATCGACCGGGAGCAACGAAACTTTTTTAAGAAAGCCTTCGGCAAAAAAGACGCCTCGCCGTACGAATTTGACATGGTTATTAACGCTGATTTTATTCCCGATCCGCTGGGGGCGGCTGAAATTGTGGCCGAGGCCTTCAATCAAAAATTTGCGGCGCAGTTGAGCGAAATGCCGGCCGCCAAAATGAACGCCGTTTAATTCGTTTGGCAGCCCGAAGGGAGGCGTCAAAAATGAAACCGGCTTCGGGAATAGATGAGACACAGGACTTTTACCGGGTCGAGCGACGGGATGATGTCGCCATACTCCGGCTTGGCAAAAATTTTTTGTTTGAGGCAATTAAGCAGGCGCTGCGCAATCCGCTCTTAACTGTTGTTGACAATATTTCAAAAAATGATGACATCAGCGTTCTGGTAATCATCAACTGTGCTGAAAAGACAGGAGGCGATGATTACGCCTGTTTTTGCCGGCAGACGATCGACACCGAATTTGACTGCCGATCGATCCATCGCATGTGCAACTTTTTCGACCAGCTGATTTTAAAAATCTTCGGTTTCAACAAAGTCGTTGTCCATGCTGACTGCGGTGAAATTATTCCTTTGTTCTTTAATCTTTCTCTGGCCTGTGATTATCGGATTATTGCCACCGACACCATTTATCTTAAACCGTATTGCAAGGAAGACCTGTTGCCCAAAGGCGGCGGAACATTTTTTCTCTGCAACATGCTGGGCTATGACCGGACCCGCAAATTGCTGATGTCCGACCAAAATTTGTGCGCGCACGAGGCCCTTGAACTGGGCATTGTCGATCGAATCGTGCCCCAAAATCAGCTGGAGGAGACCGCCGTTCAGATCGCCCGAAATTTTGCCGCCAAACAAACGCGCGCCCTGGCCACTCTCAAGCGGCTTATCGGTTATTCCATGAAAGACCTCAAGGATTATCTCAATTTCGAAAACCAGGAAATCATGCGATTGATTCGCGCTCCGGGCTAGACCTGAAATCCCGCAATCTCTGCAATTACCCTTCCGATGACCCGATCGGCAGCGGCTCTGACAACCGGTGTCAGCGCCCTGCCGAAATCGAAACATTGGCCCTCTACCCCATACACAATCAAATGACGTGGCAGCCGGTCCAAGACACGGGCGAGCTCGACCGCCAGGGCGACACCCAGGTGATGCGAGCTAGGTCCTGTAAATCGGTCGGGAATCATTTGCCGGAGCGCATCGATTCGATAGATTTTTCCGGGCTGCGCACCGGGGCCGGAGTTGACGGCATCAATTAAAATAACGGAATCGGTTGCTTTCCAGGATTCAATCAGTGCGGCAGCCTCACCGGTTCTAATTTCAATCCGGGTGTTTGGCAGGCTTGTTGTTTTCAGTTGCCGCGCAATCCACGGGCCTACTCCGTCGTCTCCGTGGATTCGATTGCCGACGCCGATCACAAGGCTTGCAGCTTTGAGTTCAGGATCTTGGAAATGAATGCGACCGGGATGGCGGCGCAGAGGGGATTTATTTTTTTGCTGTTGCATCATGTTCGATTTTTACGTTCAAGAAATGACATGAACATGAAATGCAGGGGTCGTAATTGCGAATCACCTGCTCGCACATCCATGTCAGCTTTTCGTCGGACAGATCGGCATTTCGGCGCACAAAATGGAGGAGGTCATTTTCGATTGTTTTTTGGTTTTGCGAAGTCGGTGGAACGATCCGGGCGTCTAAAATGGTGCCGTTTTCGTCTAACCGATAGCGATGCCAACAAATTCCGCGCGGTGCCTCCGTGCACCCGTAAGCCGTTGTAGCCACCGGTTTGAGCGCGATGGCGGGTTCAGCGGGCCGCTCATAATTTTCGATGATTCGCAGCGCTTCTTCGCAGGCATACAGGATTTCGATACTTCTAATGATAATGGTTTTGAAAGGGTTGTTACAAACCGGCGCCAGCTTGACTTCGCTGGCTGCCTGCAGGGCCAGGGAAGATAACTGCTTGAAGTTCAGGTTGAACCTTGCCAATGGACCGACGACATAGGCCCCCCGCCCTTTCATTTCGGCATGCAGAGAGGTGGAGTGTTCAACCTGTTCTTCCTGGATATAATGTTCAAAATCGCTGATCTGAATTTCAAGTCCGCGGTTGGAAACCAGAGCGCCATCCATAATGGCATATTCAGCCGGATGATGCAGGGCCACAAATTCATAATCCTGCTCAAAGTCAGGGAACGGCAGGGTTGCGGCCCACAATACGGCCTGATAGGCGGCATCGCATGCAGATTTGATTCGATCGCTCAGAGAAAAAAGCTCATTTCGGGTCGGGACCCGGTAGAATCCACCGGTTTTGAGATTTACGGGATGAATCTCGCGGCCGCCGATAAGGGCAACCAGATCGTTTCCGAGCTTCTTTATCTGCAGTCCTTGCTGAACAATCGACGGATGATCGGCAGCCATCGCAACGGCATCCGGATAGCCTAAAAAATCCGGTGCATGCAGCATATAG
>JASFGN010000465.1:0-3764 GCA_050123735.1 Desulfobacterales bacterium
TTGAGCGCATTGACAGATACCAGAAAGCTTCGCGGTCTGCCCTCAATGGTCAGTTTTAACGGTAATTCAATTGTATCGCCGCTGGAAAAAGATAGGTTGTCCAAAATTTCATTGGCCAGTTCCAGAAAAGCGCCGTCTAATAAATTCTTATAGCTTTTGCTCAGGATCTGCTCGGATTTGAGATTCAGCATCTTCTCAGCTGATTTGTTCATGGTCGATATAATGCCCTTGGCATCCAGCGTGACCACGCCGGCAGAGACACTTTTTAAAACAATTTCCATGAATTGCCGCTTCTCTTCAATTTCGATATTCTGGTGCCGCAACATCCTGGCAGAAAGCTCTAGTTGCTCGCGGCTGAGTCGAAGATCCTGGGTCATCTGATTAAAGGATTCAACCAGGCTGCCAAATTCATCGTCGCTGACCGGATCAATTGTGTAATTGAGATCGCCATCTGCCACCCGTCGGGTCCCTTCGGCCAGCTCTTTAATCGGAAGACTGATCGAGCGAGCCATATAGAATCCGAACCACACCGCACAAAAAAGGACCAGCAAGGCAACAATTGAAAGCGATATATAGTATGTAATTTGAATCGGCTTTTTCAGCAGTTTGATCTGCTGGTATTCCGTAAAACCCTTGCGAATAAACTGCAAATTTTCAGACAGATCCTTGGGGATCAGGATGGTGGCCACCACAAATCCGATAGACTCGCCGGGCTGCACCCCAAAAGGAATGGTGCTTATGGTTTTGATAAACTCACCGGAGGGTATGGTTTGCGAAATGGACCGAATCCCGTCCGCAGGCAATTCTTTTTTGATATCTTCGGCCGAAATGATGCCGAAATACTCGTTTTCAAGCTCGGGGGCCAGGGCAAACGTCAGACGCTCAGCCTCGGGCGCATAGACTTCGACGGCGTCCAGATTAAATTCGCGCTGCACGATTCGAATATATTGTGAAAGCGCTTTGCGGTTTTTGGCTTCCAGCAAATTTTTGGTTTTAATCTGGTATGATATGCGCTCAAGGAAAAACTTATTGTTCTCCTCTGTTCGACTGTAGAGACGGCCGCCCACCCACAAGGAATTGTCGAGCGCCTGTTCGACCGGCACATTAAACCAGAATTCAATGCTGGTGGTAATAAAATTCAAGGCAAAGAAAAATAAGACAATCGTCGGTAAAAGGGTCAGGGACACAAAGGCGATGACCAGTTTGGTCCTGATTTTAGCGCCCAGGACGTTACGGCGGCGGTCATAAATCAGTTTTACCAGGTTTCGGAAAACCAGATAGATCATTAAAACCAGCAGCAGCAAATTGATGTTGATCAGGATAAACATCAACACCGTATTCGAGATGGCAATATCGGCCCCGAATTTAATGATTCGGCTTTCGACCAACGTCAGCAGGGCAACCACGAACAGAATCACCAAAATCAGGACAAGTTCACGCTTGCGACGCTTGCGCTCTTTTTCCGAAAGTGAAGATTTTCTTTTAAATCTAGGCCTTTTCATGGCATTCGGGGTGGACAGCTGTTTACCTGAATTTTGCGTGAACGTTAATACGAAGTTGTTATTAGATTTTCATGTAAATTCAGATATTAACAGGCTGCAATCAAAAAGTGAAATCGATGGTGTACCAATCCGTCTCGAAATCCCATAAAGACACAAAAAACAGAATATAATGCAGATATAGAGGAAGGGTTTTCTTGCTAACTTCAGCTTTCACTCTCAGTTGGTATTGTTCGCCTTTTTCCAGCCTGCTTAATGGAATAATTTTTAAACTATCGATTTCTGTCATCCATTTCTGTGCTTCATCAAATGATTTGGTCACTTCAGGATTATTGTCTTTCCAGGAACGTGTGACCGTGAACTCTTTTTTAAGATTATCGTAAACGATCGTGTGTGTGACCTCTAAATCGGCAATATCTTTATCAAACCATAAACTGCGCACACGATTCAATTTGGCAAAAAAAGAAAATGTGGAAGGTGCGCCGCTTAATATGGCCTGTTTCATCTCTTCCCGGAAGGCGCCCTGAAGATTTAAAAAAAGCAGCAGGTCATCCTGGGTATTGGAGACAGTGATATTGGTCAGGGTTGCATCCTCAGCATAGCCTGCCTGGGAAGCAATGAGCGTTAGTCCCAGAATCAGAAGAAAGACGGATTTTGTCCGTTTAAGCAGCGCAATCATATGAAAAAACTGTCAATTTTATGGTCTGCGGCTCGCTACTTTAGTCGGTAGCGCTTTGTCGCGGAAAATGAGCATTGGCTATGCTGCTCTATATTGCACCCGGCGCTTCCTATCAGCCTGTTAGCGCGTATGATGTATTTGATTCTCTTATTAATTCTCATGCAGAATACAAGTATTAAATATCCGAAACATATTTAAATAGCAAGTGATTTTGGTTTACTTCGCTGCGCGAAACTGCAGAGGCTCTTATTTACACGGGATTGACGGAGTCAACAAAAGCATTGTCGCCGACAGTTGGATTTGCTATAGCTCTGAGCAGGTTATCGTTGGCTGTCGCGCCAAACCGGTTAATCTTAAGACCTGGGAGAAGGCTGTTGCTTGCCAAAGTCCTCAGCAGTGCTGTTCTGGGAATCGATGCCTACCCGGTTGAAGTGGAGGTGGACATCACTTCCGGTCTGCCGACCTTCACAACCGTCGGTCTGCCGGAAGCCGCTGTCAAGGAAAGCAAGGAACGCGTCAAATCGGCGGTCAACAACTCAGGCTATCACTTTCCGGCCGACCGCATAACGGTTAATCTGGCGCCGGCCGATATCAAAAAGGAAGGCACCGGTTTTGATCTGCCGATAGCACTGGGCATCCTGGCCGCCACCGGCATTATTCCCCAGGATCAGCTTTCCCGCTATCTCATATTGGGCGAGCTATCATTGGACGGCCGCATCAAACCGGTCAAAGGGTCATTGCCCATGGCGCTGGCCGCCAAAGCCGCCGGCTATTCAGCCATCATTGTGCCTTCTGAGAATAAAGGGGAAGCCGCGGTGGTCCAGGGCATCGAGGTGTTAGCAGCAAACACGCTGTCCGAGATCGTAGGATTCTTAAGAGGATTTACCCAAATACCATCTGAGTCGACCGACATTGAACAGCTATTCGCCGGCGACAGTCACTATGCCATTGATTATGCCGAGGTCATGGGCCAGGAACATGCCAAACGGGCCCTGGAAATTGCCGCTGCCGGTGGCCATAATCTGGTGATGATCGGACCACCCGGTTCCGGCAAAACCATGCTGGCCAAACGCCTGCCGACCATCCTGCCGCCCATATCCTTTGTAGAAGCCCTGGAAACCACCAAGATATTCAGTGTCGTCGGGCTGCTGTCCAAAGGACAGGCCCTGGTCACAACCCGGCCGTTTCGCGCACCCCATCATACCATCTCCGACGCCGGACTGATCGGTGGCGGTCATATCCCCAGACCCGGCGAGGTCAGCCTGGCGCACAACGGGGTGCTGTTTTTGGATGAAATGCCGGAGTTTAAGAAACACGTCCTGGAGGTGCTGCGCCAGCCCATTGAGGATTTGCAGGTGACCATTTCCCGCGCCAAGACCACCCTGACCTATCCGGCCAATTTTATGCTGGTGGCCGCCATGAATCCCTGCCCCTGCGGCTATTTATCAGACCCCAAACACGAATGCCGCTGCACCCATCAGCAACTCCATCGCTACCGCTCCAAGATTTCCGGGCCGCTGCTGGATCGCATCGACATGCATGTGGAGGTGCCGGCCGTGCCTTACAAGGATCTGATGCAGGATCAT
>JASFGN010000466.1:0-3762 GCA_050123735.1 Desulfobacterales bacterium
TCTTTCATGCTGTGAACCGCAATGTCAATGCGCTCGGCCAGCAATGCCTGTTCAATTTCTTTTACAAAAAGGCCCTTGCCGCCTACTTTGGCAAGGGGCACGTCCAGGATCTTGTCCCCCTGTGTTTTGATAATGGTCAGCTCAATGGGGGTTGACGGGAATTTGGTTTCGAGAAAGGATTTGGTCCAGTTGGCCTGCCAGAGCGCCAGTTTGCTGCCGCGGGTTCCGATTTTAACGGGACGGTTCATCTTGCTCAATGGCTGCAGCCGGCGCAACTTGTCGCTGCGCAACCACTGCAGGAAGATGCCCCGGCCGAGCTGGAGACAGTCTCTCCACCGCTACCTTTAGAGATAAAGCCGCAAGGGGACATCAATCTGGATACTTTTTTACTTTTACAGGAAGGGCAGTCGGGCTTTTCGCTTCCGAAAACCAGGCATTCAAAATCCTGGTCGCATTTTTTACAGTGATATTCGTAAATCGGCATAACATTCTCCCCGAGCTTGTTTAAACAGCGTATCGTCCACCCGATTAATAATCATCCGAGCAGTGAAATCAACCGAAAAAGGTTAATAAACATGAAATACCGATATCTGTCAACCGTCAAGCTGTTCAATTACCCCGGCAGCGATCAATGGCAGCATGATTTCATGATGGCCGATCAGGTTTATCCCCATGCCACCTTTGGCTGTGGGTCGTTTTACAACATTGGTGACGGGGCGATAATGCTGAATGAAGTCCAAATTGACCGCGGTGAATTCATCTAATGTGTAACCCAGGTTGCGCGCCAGACTGACGGCCTTTAAAAAAACTTCCGGTAAGACGACGGCGGACCCTGCATTCAGGTAGACGCCTTCTTGCAGACGGGCCACCATAGCCGCAAATAGGCGGAAATCATGATGGGAGGCTTTACCGGAACGGGCGGGATCAAACTGCGGGTGCATGTGAATAATGTCTGTTCCAATCGCCACATGTACGGTAACCGGAATTCCAAGACGAAAGCCGGCTGCCAGTATGCTGTTTTCGGCAAACGGTAGGTTCTGCCGGGCAATTGCGCGTCCGACGGCCTGTCCCAGGCCGCTTGAATCCGGCTGTGAATTTTCCAGAGCATTCCCCAAGAAAACGGCGGTGTCTTCAGCCATGCCAAAAGTGCCGTCATCAATGGCGCTGGCAACATCTTCTGATGTGGTTCCGGTCATGGCCAGTTCAAGATCGTGAATAATACCGGCGCCGTTTAAGGCTACACAATGAATGATACCGCGTTCCATCAAATCGATGACCACCGGATTCAGGCCTACTTTGATGACATGCGCGCCCATTCCCACAATGATCGTCTTGTCCGTGCGCGCAGCTGTTGCCAGTGCCCTGATAACGGTTTTCAGGTCGGCGGCGGCCAAAATATCCGGTAATCCGTTAACAAAATCCTTGAAAGTGCCATCCTTCTGCCAGATCTTGGCAAAGTCGACCGTATTGACCTTGCTGCTGCGCTGCGCCAATGAATAGGTCTTTACCTGACCCAGATCCAGCGGTTTAATTTTTTTTGGCATAACTCCATCTCTTAACTGAGGTTGTGTTAGCGGGCTAACCGGACATTCTTTTCTATTTTTACGAAAACAGCCTGCGTTCAACCAGGTCACAGATGATGTGGCCTAAAGTGATATGGGCTTCCTGAATCCGGGCCGTATCGTCGGACGGCACTGCGAACACCAATTTCGCGCATTTTGCCAGCGCGCCGCCTCGGCCGGTAAAACCGATGGAAAATAATTCTTTTTCATTAGCCGCTTCGACGCCCTGTAAGATATTTTTTGAATTTCCGCTGGTACTGATGCCCCAGGCGATATCATTTTTTTTGCCCAGTGCTTCGATCTGTTTCGAAAATATATCGTCAAATCGATAATCGTTTCCAATGCTGGTGAGAATGGAGGTGTCGGTGGTCAAAGCAATGGCCGCCAGGGGAGGTCGTTCGATTTTAAAGCGGTTAACAAATTCAGCAGCCAGGTGCTGAGCATCCGCCGCGCTGCCACCGTTTCCGAAGATGAGAATTTTATTTCCGGCACCGATACAGTCCGCCATTTTTTCAACTGCCACACGTATGCGATCGAGGTGTTTTTCGATAAATTGGCGCTTGACCTGCACACTTTCTTCAAGTTGCTGTAAAATAATTTTTTCCATCCTGTTATCCCGTTCGCCCGGCGGAGCGCGGCGCCTTGGGCTGCAGTTTTTTTTCGATCTCCGAGATCAGATCAGATGCGTCTTTACCGAGCCGCCGGGCTTGCTTAAATTCCTTTAAAGCATCATCCAGGCGGTTTTGCCTGTAATAAAGCTGGCCTAATCGATATCGAAAAAGTCCATTTTCCGGGGCAAGTTGAATACTTTCCTTGCAGAACATCAGGGCGATCTCCGGGTTTTCTTCCTGCTCGGCAAACAAACACCCCATCGCCGATAGTGAAGCGGCATCACTGGGATTATATTTGATGGCCTTTTTATAGGCCGCAACTGCTGCGTCAGCGTTGCCGATTTGTGTATAACATTCACCCAGATACCGAAATGCGGCACCGGAAGTCGGCTCCAAAGCAGCAGCGCGTTCTAGAAACTTTTTGCCGCTCTCGGGCTGGTTCAATTCCATCAATAGTCTACCGGTTTGAAAGTTGACTTCGAATACGTCCTGATTAATGGCATTGGCTTTAAAAAAAAGATCAAGGGCTTTATAGCGGTCTCCGGCTAGCATATGAATAAAACCCATATTATACCAGGCCATGACTTCCGTATGATTCAATCTGACGGCTGAATTAAATTCCAATTTCGCCTTTTCATATTCTCCCAGCAGGCCATAGCAAACGCCCAGGCTGTTGTGAACATTGGTGTTGGTGGGATCCATTTTGAGGGCCTGCTGATACTCTTCAATGGAACCGTTGATATCGCCTTTATCAAACAGCTGATCCCCACTGATGTTTAAGCTCACGGTATCAAAAATCACAGTGCTGTTCGGCCCAAAAAAGGCGGCATGTTCCAGAGCCTTGAGTGCGTTGGGGATAACATCGGCAGGCTGATAGTTGAGAAATGGATATTCGGCGATGCCGGCGCTGACGGTCAAAGCGGCTTTGTTTTTTGATGTTTGTTGAAATTGTTGTACAAGCGTCAAGCAGAGATCAGCATTTTTTTGAATAAAAAAAGTGCCGAACAACCCCTGGTTCAACAGCCCCCAGATGCCATCATGTTTTTTACTAAAATTATTAAACAATTTGGCAGCCCTTTTATGAGCCTCTGCCGGTTCGATACTGGGTTTTTGGCAATCGGTACTGACATCGTCATCGATCTGAAAAACCATACCGGCAAACTGCGGTGCCGGGGCTAACCGCTCTAATGCGTGATCCAAAAAGGCCTGCCCCGTCAGCAGACCGGGATAAATGGATTGAATGGCCTTTTGAATGCTCGCAGGTACCTGAACGCGCTTTTTATGCAGGTCGTCTGCTTCCGCTTTGGCGTGCAGGAAGTGCCGCGTCGATTCCCGGTGATGGTAGAGTTCAACTTGGTCTTTTCGCATATCAGGCTTTCATTATTCGATTTTCAACTGCAGTTTCAATAATGGGATACTCATCTTCCTGAATTGTTCGCGGATCCATTACGAACAAATCATCTTCGATTCGACCGATAATGGGCGGATCGTTGCCGCGCATCATTTTTTCAAGGGTGTTTGGTGATAGGCTATCAACCTTGAGGCCAATGCACAAGCTGGGAAGCTCCATAAGGGGCAGTGCGCCGCCG
>JASFGN010000467.1:0-3753 GCA_050123735.1 Desulfobacterales bacterium
TGTGCTGATCGAGAAATATCATGTGGCCGGAATCTTCTCCGCCGATGATGGCGCCGCTGGCACGCATCTGCTCCAAAACATAACGATCCCCCACCGCGGTCATTATATGATCAATGCCCATATCCTTTAGCGCCAGGCGCAATCCCAGATTGCTCATGACGGTACTGACCACCAGGTTATTTCTCAACAGGCCCTTACGCTTTAAATTGCGGGCGCAAATCGCAAGCGTCCGGTCGCCGCTGAAAACCTGCCCTTGTTCATCGACGGCGACCAGGCGGTCACCATCGCCGTCGAACGCCAGGCCGATATCGGCTTTTTGAGTCAGAACCGTTTCAATTAACGCTTCAGGGTGCTCCGAACCGCAATGCGCGTTGATATTCTTGCCGTCGGGTTCAATGCTGATGCAGTCAACCGTGGCACCCAGGTCGCGAAACAATCGGGGCGCCACCGCATAGGTTGCGCCATTGGAGCAATCCAAAGCGATCTTCATCCCATCAAATGGCCTAGCATCCGGCAGGGCATCTTTTAAAAAGGCAAGGTAGCGTTCGGATGCGTCTGTCATCTGGCCCACCTTGCCCCTGATATGCTGGCTTTTGCCGGCAGGATCATCCTGGCCTTCGGCCTCTATGAGACGTTCAATTTCATCTTCCTTGACATCCGGAAGCTTGTATCCTTGAGCATCGAATAATTTGATACCATTGTCGGTGTACGGATTATGCGAGGCTGAAATCACAATACCGGCGGCGGTATCGCCGGCCGATACCAGACAGGCAATCGCCGGCGTGGGTATGATACCAGCCAGGTGCGCCTGGGCGCCAACGGAACGGATGCCGTCTGCCAGTGCATTTTCGATCATCGAGCCGGACTGGCGGGTATCTTTTCCAATCAGAATTTTCGTCTGCCGGGATGGCCGCTGAAAAAAAGACGCCACCGCCCGACCGATACGATAAGACCCTTCGGCAGTTAACGGATATTCATTGGCAACACCGCGGATACCATCGGTACCAAATAGTCTACCCATCGGTTGTCTCAATCCATTCTGGTGGTAAGGTGATGGCCGAGAACGGCTGGATACAGCATTGCAGGATAATTAAACCCAGGTCCCCCCGCACCAATATACTGTCATCTTTATTTGAAAGACGGAATGATCGTCAAGGCACTCCCGATCATATGATCAACGACTCCCTGGAGCCAGCCAGTCGCCAATTCACCCTCGGATGCCGATAACTGCTGGATGACCGCAATATAATTCGGGCCGTTTTTCTGAATGCCTTTGCGAACGGTTTCCAGAAAAGCATCCCGGCTGCGTTCATCGCCGTTTGCGTTCCGGTAGGACTCAAATAAATCCTTTATCTGCGACCAATTTGCGATGAGTTCCTGCCGTTGTTTTGCGACAGCAGAATTTGTGGCCGACCATCCACTCTCCACCCCGGTTGGTTCTTCTTTTCTTGGGTGGCAGAAAGCCTCAAGCCGATGAATGCGCTCTGATATGGCCCAGTTGAGTTTTTCTTTGAGCCCCGCCAGCAGCAGCTCCGAAAAGTCTCTTGAAACAAACTGGCTGCGAACGTGTCGGTACCATTGATATAAAGCGCCCAGATTGGCAATATAAACCAGATTGTTGATAACGGTCCGGCGACTATTCCCGAGTTTTCCGGGCCGGTAGGACATACTGCCCGCTTTGGTCAATCCGCCGAATACGAAACGCCCCGGCCTGAGTTCGTCTTTGCGTACAATCGTTCCGGCAGCCACCATGGTCCCGTAGGTCAGCCGGCAGGGACCTACCAGCCCACCCTGCCCGCCGAGAAATATGGGGGGCTGATTGATCAGAACGCCCCGGGGCACGTCGCCAATCAAAGAGGCCGTTGCCTTATCCTGATTGGGGGTAAAGTTAAAATGGATGTAAGAACTGCCGACTTCACTATGATTTTTGCGACTGGTTCCGCCGGCCATCAGGCAATCACAGAAATTGATCAAACTGCCCAGGGTTACAAAGGGAAAAAGAATCGTATGTTTGGTGCCGACGGTGTGGGCGATACGGGCCTGCTCTTCGAAAATACTGGCTTCACGCACGTGGGCACCCAGACCGGCCCTGGCCTTTTCCAGAAATACAGCCTTTTCAAAAAAGCCGCCTTTCAACTCAACGCCAGCACCCATCTGGCAATCTTTAATGGTGACCGGTCCTTCGAGTCCGATTTTCACGTGACGAGAAATAACGGTGGAATGACCGAAGATTTTTGATCCGGCATACAGCACGACGCCGTCTCCGGATATGTGATCAACGTCGACCTCTTCGCCGATTTGAATGCTGTCCGGACAGTCAATCCGAACCCCTTTTTCGATGAGCTGGTGTACCTTTGCTTTTTTGGCAGGCGTCATCGCGCAACCTCAATCTGGAGCGGTCCTTACCGCAAATGTTTCAGCTGGCCGCAGGCCTAAAGACGGGCCTTACCTTTTTGCCGGACGTCCTCTTTAATTCGTTGAATGTGCCCCCTTCCCAGACCTTTGACTTCGCAGCCCAGCTCAAAATAGCGACGAATTTTTTTGTCATCCAGCAAACCGAAACAATCGATGATCGCAGCCGGCCGGCCGATCATCTCAACGACCGCATCGGGCTCAAGTTTCAGATATTCCTGGTGGCGGACGGCAAAAATGACGGCATCCGCAAAAGCCAGCACCTGCGACAGCTCCGTTTCGATGCGGATTTCATCCAGACGGTCCTGGTTGCGGAAAAAACGGCTCATCGAGAGATTCGGCCCCGGATAGCTATCCTGTTTTTCAAGTTCCCACCAGCGCTTGACATAGGGGTCATTGACGGCGATCTCGGCGCCCATCTCGGCTAATTTGCGAACGATGACCTCCGACCCGCTGTAACGCGTGTCGCCGACATCTTCACGATAAGAAGCGCCCAGCAAAACCACCTTGGAGGCCGCCACGATCTTGCCCATGTTGCGCAACGCGTCGCGCACCAGTTGCGGCACCCGCAATGAACGCGTGTCATTGATATCAATGGCTGCCGGCGTGATTTTAAAGACGTCATCTTCAAACCCCATCAGGGTATGATAGGCCCACACCCCCAGGCCGCCGTCTTTGGGCAAACAATAACCGCCGATACCCGGGCCGGGAAAAATCATATTCGAATGCGTGGGCCGCACCTTGATGGCTTCAATCACCTTGATCAGATCCACCCCGTTGCGTTCGGCAAACACACTCCATTCATCCAAAAATGCCAGCAGCGTGGCGCGAAATGAATTTTCGATGATTTTGCAGGTCTCACTTTCAATCGGTCGGTCCAAAACCGTCAGCGGATATTGGTCGACATTGAGGATTTGCGATAAAAATTCGCGCACGCGCTTGCGGGCCTCTTCGTTGATGCCGCTGCACACCCGCCAAAAATCACGCACCGAGGCCACATAATGACGACCCGGCATCACGCGTTCAAAGGAATGCGACAACAGCGGCTCTGTGTCGCTTAAGCCTCTTTTTTCAAACGCTTTCTTGACAATGGGATAAGCCACATATTCGGTGGTGCCCGGCGGCACAGTGGTTTCAATTAACACCAGACACTCGGGGTTGATCTTTTCGCCGATAATCTTCAGACTGTCCTCAAGGGCCGCGATATCGGCATGACCCTGGCGCACGTCGCCGAAGGTTTCCTTAAAATAGTCGCATTGCACATCCACAATGACCACGTCGGCCAGGCTCAGCGCATCATAGGTATAGGTGGCGATCAACGTTTTTTTCTGCTTCACACAG
>JASFGN010000468.1:0-3753 GCA_050123735.1 Desulfobacterales bacterium
AGCACGAAATCCTATGAAGAGAAATGTAGAACCTAATTTCCATACAGTAACTAAAGATCGTTTATTTCACATCCGACCTTGTCCTGTCAACCGGGAAGTCCGGTACGCCCCGATAAAAGCTTCGACTTCGACTTCAACCAGCCGGTCGACGCGCGCCAGCGCTGCCACTTCCACCAGGGAGATCGTCGGTTTAATGTCCTTGAACCATTCCGAATAGGCTTTGAGGCAGTCCTGGCTGTAGGCGATGTCGGTGACATAAAAACGCACGCGCACCACATCTCGCGTTGCAGCACCGCCGTTTTTTAAAAGCAAATTGATTTTTTTAAAAATGATCCGAGCCTGGCGATACGGGTCTCCACCGCCTTCAACATCACCCCGATCATTGGTGGCGCTGGTGCCGCCGATAAATAAGCGGTTGCCCATTTTTACCATTGGACTGCAACCGACAGCCGCATCAAAGGGCGCAGCCGGATAATTTTCACGCCTTAAGGTTTCCACTGGATATCCTGTACGCAGAGGATGCCTCGCCCAGCTCGGGCAGGGCCAAAACAGCCATTACATGAAATACAGGTGGCTTTCCGCAAATCACCGCATTGCCAGCGTTTGATGAGCATTGGCTCACGAATAAAGGGTCGGCACATGGCAACATAATCGGTGACACCTTCGGTTACCAGACGCTCGGCCAGAAGATATGAGCGGATGCCACCGACTAAAATGACCGCAAGTTTGCTCAGTTTCTTTAAGGCCCGCGCAGCTTTGCGAAAATAGGCCTGATCGCGTTCGAAGGTGATCTCCCTGCGAAAGGGAACCATTGGCCCGGATAAAAACGTGCCGCCGCTGACCTCAACTGCATCGATGCCGGCTTCATCCAGTCTGGCCGCAACCTGAAGGAAATCTGTCAGGAGCAGGCCATTTTTTAAAAAATCTTCGGAGTTGATTTTGATCAATACGGGATAATCAGGACCCACGGCCTTACGAATGCTTTCAAAAACCTCCAGAACAATCCGACTGCGGTTTTCCCCCGCACCGCCATAAAGATCGTTGCGTTGATTAAAGGCCGGTGATAGAAATTGGCTGAGCAAATACCCATGGGCGGCATGAATTTGGACACCGTCAAAGCCGGCTGCTTTCGCCCGTTGGGCGGCCTGCCCGAATGCCGTCACCACTTCATGGATGTCGGCGGTGGCCATTTCCCGTCCCGGGGATTTAAACAGTCCCTCTCCGGTCGACGGGCCGAGCGGCGCAACCCCGGTTAATTGCGGATCCGCTTTCAACCCGCCGTGGGCCAGCTGCATGATGATGCGACCGCCCTCGGCGTGAACAGCTGCGCTCATTTCGCGCAGACCGTCAATGCGATCATCATTGTCCACACCCAGCTGGCGCGTTGTAGCCTGCCCGGCCGGCAGAATATAGGTGTGGCCGGTGATAATCAGGCCCACCCGGCCTCTGGCCAGTTCGATCATTCGTTCGATAAGAGCGGGCGTGCAGGCACCCGTTTCATCGGCCAGCCCTTCCCAGGTGGCGGAACGCATAAAGCGATTGGGAAGTGCCAGGTTATTGATGCAGGTTTGCTCGAAAAGTATGGCCATTACAGCTCGATCCTTTTACCAGCGGCAAAACGGTTTTGAATGACATCTACTATATTTTTGCAGCAATTTAGCCAAATAGAGCCGGTCATGTCATTTTCTGTAAAGCGCTATGAATTTCAAGGTGCTTGTGCTCCGATATTTGGGATCCGACCTACACAATGGGTTGATCCAAATGTTCTGTTGCAATGATCCCAAATATCGGAGCACTGTGTACTCGGTAGGTTAATTGCCAACATAGCGCTTTACAGAAAAAAACATGCCCGTCTGACAACCTTATTCCCAGTCTACTTTTTGAGTAAGATCCGGTTTGATTTGACAGTTTTGAAAATTATTTTGGTGCAACATGCTGTGGTGCTGATCAGTAATTATTCTACAATTGAACGTCCAGATCAAACCACGGGATGCAGCTGTCCAGCCAAAACCACCAGCGATTGTTATACATCAATAGTTCGTCGAGCAGATTGACAAGCTCATCAGCAGTGGCCACATCTGCCGGCAGGTCAGCAGCTTTTCGAAACAGGCGACCGGGGGTGGAAAGGGCCCAGATGTCAAACCGATCGGCCATTTCGCGCAACATCGGCACCAGGAGCAATTTAGCCGTTTCGACGCTTATGTTTCGGCACTGAACACGGTCCCGCAGGTGCCATAAGTTTCGCTGGTTGCGGTACGTGTCTGCAAAGGCATAGACGCGAACGGCAGCATTTCCGGCGCGACCTTTTTTAAGTGACTTTAGATTCTCCAGTTCCAGGGGCGCTGCCTGCCATATTTTGTGCCTTTCAGCGACAATTTCAGCCGTCAGTTCCGAGAAGGGTGTCCGGGTATTTTTTGCTAATGCTTCGTTTTGCGAAAACCGGGCCCACTGGAATCCCTGCCGGACGATTGTTTTCGCCAGCTGCCTTAGATCGGCGCTACCGTCAACGATCCTTCCAACGGCATTAAACGGCCCCTGGCCGAAGGGCACGATATGATCGCCGAAAAACAGGCAGATAGTCTGTTGAATCGGGTAGTAGAGCACATCTCCCGGTTCAATCGATGATTTGAAATTCTCAGGTTCGATCACAGCCGGGATCATAAACATGAGTTCATCGCCGGCAAACTTGGCGTGACACAGGGAAATCCTGGTAGGGAGCAGTGACCGTATCTTTTTGACTGTCTGAGGAACGCGGTCCTCGAAAAGTTCAATGGTCGCTTTTAGTTTTCCGCTGCGTATCTGGGTTTTCATCGCTATGGCAATAGTGGCTGACAGGCCGGCGATAAGACCTGCTGAAAAGTTCAGTTCTTCATTTTGAATCGCCGCTCCATATTATCCAGCAGGGTCGCCATCAATTCATAGGTTTCCGGAATCTGATCGCTTTGAGCCAGCACTTTTTCTTTACCGGCCACATATGGCCCTAATTCCCATTCATGGCCCCAATCCCGGGCAAACTGTTTCACCAGGGTCAAGGTATATTCCGGATGAAACTGAATGCCGGCGACCGGACGCTCTGAGTGTATATACGCTTGGTTGGCGGTAGCTTCACTGTAGGCCAGTCGGGTGCAGCCCGGGGGCAGGGAAAAGTGATCCGAGTGCCAGTGGAAAGTGACAAATTGCTGCGGCATATTGTGAAACAAATAAGATTGTTGACCTTCAGCAGTCAGGGTGACCTCATACCAGCCGATTTCTTTGTGGGAATTTGGAAAGACCTCTGCGCCCAGTGCTTCTGCCAGTAGCTGGGCGCCAAAACAGATGCCCAGAATGATTTTGTTGTGCTCGAGGGCTTTGGCAATAAACTTTTTTTCAGGTAACAGCCATGGGTGCACGTCTTCTTCCCAGGCATGTGGTGAGCCGCCCATCATCATCAGCCAATCAAAATCCTCCAAGGCAGGCAGTTTTTCCGCATTGCACAGATATGTTTGAGCGACACGGTATCCTTTTTGCTGGGCCCATCGGGTGATGTTGGTGTCAGACAGGTCAACCGGATCGTGTTCTAAAAGGTGCAGTCTCATTTTTGCGTAATACCTGTTTTACTGTCAATCTTCACAAAACCGCTATGATAGTTAAAGAAATAAAAAAAGCCCTGATTTGCTTCCGACATGGCCAGACTATGCCTTGTGAACCAGATAGGAGCCGATAATCGCTTCGGCCTCGATTTCAACCAGGTGGGCGGGACGCGCCAACGCGCTG
>JASFGN010000469.1:0-3749 GCA_050123735.1 Desulfobacterales bacterium
GAATTCCTGCAAAAAGAAAGCAGTGAAAAGGAAAATACCGACAAGAAGTCGTCCAATTGAGATCGAACTTACGCGAGAATGGGGGATTTCGCATCTCATCTTATGACGTTAAGGAGCTCAAAAGGCCGATGAAAAAACATCACCATTGAAAACATAGTGTAAACTGAGTCCAAAATTCTCAGATTTTGCCCGAGACCTCCCGCAGAATGCGGGATTTCACATCTTGATCAAATACATTAAGGTGTTCAAAAGGCGCGAAGATCACAAAAAGCTCGGATATAATAAAGAATAATGGCTTTCCTTTCAGGGGTGGAGGTTTTTTCGCTGGGCAAGGCCGCACAAGGATTTGCGAGGAGGCGTACTTGTAGTACGTCGACGATGCAAATTCACGGAGAACGCAGCCCAGCGGAAAAAGATCCATTCCTGAAAGGAAAGCCATTAGCCGCCGAGATAGGCCTTCTTGACCTGCGGATCCTCCAGCAACTTTCCCGAAGGCCCCTCCAGGACCAGATTGCCGTTTTCAAGCACATAGCCGCGCTGGGCAAACTGCAGCGCCAACCGGGCATTCTGTTCGACCAGCAATATCGTGGTTCCCTCTTTGTTAATTTCCCTCAGGGCCTCAAACATACTCATCATCAGCAACGGTGCCAGCCCCATCGAGGGTTCATCCAGCAGCATAACCTTGCGACCGCTCATATACGCCCGGCCCACTGCCAGCATCTGCTGCTCACCGCCGCTGAGGGTCCCGGCTTTCTGGAGCTGCCGTTCATCCAGGCGCGGAAAAATGGAAAAGACCCGCTGAATATCGTCTTTAATCTGGTCATTATCTTTGCGGGCAAAACAGGCCAGCTTCAGGTTCTCCATGACCGTCAAATTATCGAACAGGCGTCGGCCCTCGGGAACATGCGAGATGCCCAGCCGGCTGACCACCTTATCGGCGGCGTATTCAAGCAGATCCTTTCCCTGAAAGGTCATCCGCGAGCCTGCATCGGCCGGAACCATGCGGGAAATGGCCTTAAGGGTCGTGCTTTTGCCGGCACCGTTGGCACCGATGATACAGACGATCTCGCCTTCGTCGATTTCGAAGTTCAGCCCGTGCAGGGCCTTGATGTTGCCGTATGAAACGCGTAACTTTTCAACCGATAACAACATTAGTGGACTGTCTCCTTGCCCAGATATGCATCTATAACCTTGGGATTGTTTTGAATTTCGCCGGGCGTGCCTTCCGCGATCACTTCCCCGAAAACCAGGGTCTGGATGTGCTCGCACAACTCCATAACCACTTTCATGCGGTGCTCGATCAGAAATATGGCCAGCTCGAATCTGTCCCGAATCTGCCGAATGATGTCCATCATCTTGGCCAGCTCTTCGGGATTCATGCCGGCGGTGGGCTCGTCCAGAAACAGAATTTTGGGCTCCATGGCCATGGCCCGGGCCATTTCGACCCGCCGCTGAGCGCCGTAGGGCAAATTGGGCACCCACTGGTCGGCAAATTGATCGACCCCGAACATTTTTAAAAGGCGATAGGCTTTCTCTTCGCTTTTGGCTTCTTCACGATTGCGACGGGAGGTTCCAAAAAATGCGCCGATGAGTCCGTAGCCGAGTTTGGAATAGCGCGCCATTTTCACATGCTCTAAAACAGTCATATGCCGCCACAGCAGCATGTTTTGAAAAGTGCGGCCGATCCCCAGCGCTGCAATTTCATGGGGCGTGCGCCCGTTTAATTTGTGGTCTTCTAAGAAGACATCACCTTCGGTGGGAACGTAGATGCCGGTAATCAGATTAAAAATCGTTGTTTTGCCCGCACCATTGGGGCCAATCAGCCCGCGAACTTCACCGGGTTTGATTTCCAGATTATAATTGTGCACCGCCCGCAGGCCACCAAAGAAATGGGTCACATTTTCAACCCGCAACAAGGACATACCTAACCTCTTCAGTTCCCATTGGGTTAAAGCCCAATGGGCGGTTATTCGTTAATTGTTATGCGTTAATCGTTTGTGAGCAATGAAACCGAAACTCCGCTCTATCAATTGTCAATGCCTAATAACGCATAACCCATAACAATGAACGCTGAATTGAGCCTGGAGGCTCAATTCGGAATTTTTATTTTTTGGGCTGAATCAATTGCCGGACGTCGAACTCCTTGAAGGCAACCAGACCGGTCGGCCTGAAAATCATCACCAGGATCAGCAGCAGCGGGATAATGATCCATTTGAAAATTTCCAGCGGTCGCAGGGCCTCTCCGAGCAAGCTGATACTGGTGGCGCCCACAATGGCACCATATACAGAGTTCAAGCCGCCGAAATACACCATGGCCAGCACCTCGGCCAGTTTTTGAATACCGAATGTACCGGGGTTGACATAGCGCAGCACATGGGCAAACAAACCACCGGCAACGCCTGCCCAGAAAGCGGCAAATAAAAATGCCACAAATTTGGTACGCCGCGTGTTCACCGTCATGGCATCTGCGGCCATCTCGTTATCGCGCACCGCGTTCAGCGCTTTGCCAAGCGTGGAGCGCACAAAGTTATTGATTATCCAGATGCAGATCACCGTAACCAAAAAGACGGTCGGCAAATTGGCCCAGTCCGGCTGACTGCCCAATCCTCGCGGTCCGCCAACGACTTCCAGGTTTTCAATTAAACTCTTCACGATAAATAAGAATGCCAGTGAAATGATGGCCAGATAGTCACCCCGGGTACGAAATGACGGTATGGCCACCACCATCGCTCCGATGGACGCAGCCATCCCGCCTAAAAAAAGCGCAATCGGGAAAAAGAAAGGCCCGATGACTTCCGGCAGCAGGGCTGCGCCGAAGATTTTATCGTTTACAAAAAGGGAAACTGTAAAAACCGAAGTCGTATAAGCGCCCAATGCCATAAACCCTGGATGAGAGCAGGAAAATTCGCCCATGTAACCGTTAATGACATTCAAGCTCAGGGTGACCATGATTGCAATCAGGGTCAGTTTGACCACCAGAACCCGATAGTCGCTCAGTCCGGACCACAGGTGCAAAACCAGATAAAGCAGGGCCAGGTGGATCAGAATGGAAAACAGCGTCGAAAAATCGGCCAGAACAGCCGCCAGCCGATTTAACGCGGCCGCGCCGAAGCGCGCGACCAGGCCGATGGGTAAAAGATAGATCAGCGCTAAGTACAGCGCCGCGCCGGGAATCAACAGCGGCTTTTTGAGCATAATAACAAAACCGAACAGGACCGGTGCTTTGGGCAGCCCCAGACCACGGGCCAGTGGGGTGCCGATGGCCATTTCCAGACCCACCGCAATCAGGGCCCCGATCAGCCAGCCGATGAGCGGTACCCTGGACGCCCAGGCCCGTATGTTTAGCTTTGACAGTATCGAGGCAGATGATGATTTTTCACTCGTAGCTTCCATATCCAATCCTTGTTTGGCGTAAATCTTGGCGCTTGCGACGATAACAGCAGCCCCGAGCGATCTCTTACAGTCTCAGGCGCGCGCTGTAGGCTTCCCCGAAAAACCCATGGGGTCTGAAAACCAGAATCAGCAACACAATCGAATAGGCGATCAGATCGCGCAGGGTCGATGGAAAAATCATGGCCACAAAAATTTCAATAAAGCCGAGTAAAAATCCGGCCAGAGTGGCTCCGATGATCGATCCCCGGCCCCCTAAAATGGCCGCGACAAAAGCTTTCCAGCCGATCAGGATTCCCATGTACGGATCCAGCACCGGATAGGCCACCCCGAAGAGAATACCGGCAGCCGCAGCCAGC
>JASFGN010000470.1:0-3748 GCA_050123735.1 Desulfobacterales bacterium
TTCTTCAATTCTGCTTTTAATCGAATGTGCAATGGTTTGTTCGTACGCCCAGTAGCGGTAAAGATAGAGACGATGACGGGTATCCAGGATCAATGGGCGGATTTCGCCGGGCTGGCCGACGGCCGGACTGGCTTTCAAGCTTGTGAGCCAATTCTCCAGTTGCGGGCAGACAACCGCAAAGCGCTCACCCTGTCCGTCCATCAATGATTTTCCGGCAACGGCCGTTAGATCTAGGCAGATATTGCCCTGACCGACCGCATGGCTTACCAGACCGGCAGCTAAAAATAGATCTGAATCTCCGTCGGTTGCATATTCACCGATGAATCCAGCAAAATGAACGTCAATCGCCGACAGCAGGCCCTTCATTTGAAGATCTTTGATTACGGCTTTATTCATCATTTAAATTCTGTAAAACGGGGGATGAGTGCTTTTCCCAAAGCATTGATGAGCGCTGCTTTGGGCCGATCAAAATAGATGCCGTATTCGGGACTGCGGCGACGATCCGTTCCTCTGATAAATATGTACATAACACCGCCGAAATCGGTTTCATACTGAAAAGCAGCGTTTCGCTGGCGCAAATACTGGCAGAGCGCCAGCACATAGAGGTGGTATTGCAGGACGTAAAAATGTTCGTGCATGACGACACCCAGCGCATCGCGGCGGTAACTGTCAATCGTCGGACCCAGATAATTGGATTTCCAGTCGACCAAAAAAAATTGGTGGCGGTGCTGGAATACCAGATCCATATACCCTTTCATGAAGCCAGCGACCGGACTGAAAACCAATTTGTGCAGCTGTAAAGGAAAATTCATGCGGTCCTGATCGAGGCCGTGGCGTTTGAAGACAACCTGCAGCGTGGACGGTTGAATCTTATTTAACGGAAAATAAAACTCCATTTCATTGATGCGGTGATCGAAGTCGATCGCAGAAAGCGCTAGTTCCGGCAATTCCGGTATTAACGGCAGGTGGAGAATATGGGAAATGGTTTCGGCAATAACGTGTTGCCAGGTGTTGTCGAACCCGTAGAGCTGCAGCGTGCGCTGAATCGTTTGATTTGAAGCGTCTGAGGAACAGGCGGTGTAGTCCAGTTGCTCCATCAGGTCGTGGAAAAAGTTTCCCGCGCGTGATCCTTTCGGAAATGCAAAAATGCCCGCCGGCACAGCGGCTTTCTGGGATTCGATTTCGCTTTCGTCCCTGTCGCTTATATGACTGACCGGTTCTCCGAGCGCATCACGGTCCGGCAGATCAATGTCGGCTGTCCGCCCCGCAACCAGTGCCGAATAACTGGAAACCTTCCAGCGGGTGTCAATTGTGCCGGAAAAATGTCGGCAACCGGGGACTGCGGGCGTGTCCGCTTGCGCCCGGAGATGACCGTCCGAAGGCTCGGGTAAAGAAACCACCTCGATGCTGCCACCCGCTTTTTTTGCCAGCGATTGGAGATCGGCCAATCGGTCCGCATCGGATTTGGCGTTCACCTGACGTTTCAGATCGGTTACCATATCAGCCGACTGCAGATCGGCCTGCGCTTCTGCGCGCGCGTGCAGCAAATAGGCCAGTGCTGACGACTCGGCCGTATTAATGCGTCCCCATGCCAGGTAACATTTGGATTGCGCCCGGGTTAATGCGACATACAACAGGCGAATATTTTCAGCCAGCAGCTCATTTTGAGCGTATATCAGGTGTGTGGCATGCGAATCCGATCCCAGATCCATGGTCAGCTGCTGTTCGCCGCCGGTTGCATCGGATCTATGAAAAATGATTTCAGGGTCTTTTATAAAAGAACCTTCCCAGCCGTAAGGACAGAACACAACCGGATATTCAAGTCCTTTACTTTTGTGAACGGTGACGATGTTGACTGCATGGGCATCGCTTTCTAATCGGAGTTGATGCTCTTCCAACCGCGGCGAGCGGGGGTCCCGCTGCTCGGCCAGCCATTTTAAGACACCGCTCATGCCCAGATTGCGGCGCGTGGATTCCTGATGGATTATCTCTGCAAGATGCAGCACATTGGTCAGACGGCGCTCACCATCCGCATAGGACAACAGGCGTTGCCGGATGTGCTCCCGGTTCATTAACGTTCGGAACATTTGCATAAACCCCGAACGCTGCCACAGTTGGGCGTAATCGCGAATTCTGATCAATTGGTCTTCCCACGGATCAATGTCCAGATCAGCCGCCAGCAAGTCTTCGCCGCGGGCGCCCATTATATCCATTGCCAGGGCCGCCTTGAGAAGTCCCGGGTTTTCCGGGGCAGAGATACTCAACAGGATTTTCTCGATCTCCATCGCTTCGCGGGAATCAAATATGTTGCCGGTGCTGTGTAGAACCGATGGCAGCCCCCTGGCTGATAAGCACCGATTGACGAGTCGGGCCTGGCGGTTGGTTCGAACCAGTACGGCCATATCACCCGGCTGCCAGGAGCAGCTTTTTGAGCTGACAAGTCGAAAGATTTCTTCGGCGACCGCATCGGCCAGCCGGCGCGTTGCTGCGGTTTTGGTTACCGGCTTGCCCTTATCTGAATAGGGCCTTGAATCCAGATACCAGATGGTCATTGGTGTCAGGCCCTTCTGGGGTTTGCTGCTACGATTTTTTCCTGCCCGGGCCGGTTCAAATGAAATATCTTTAAAAAGAAACGGACGTTTCAGATTTGAAAAGAGCGTATTGATCGCAGCGATCAGATGCGGTTCGGATCGCCAGTTTTCGGTGAGGGTAAATTTGGTTTGAGCATCCCTGGCTGCTTTCAGATAAGAAAAAATATCCGCTCCGCGAAAACTGTAAATGGCTTGCTTGGGGTCCCCGATCATAAAAAGCAGACTGCTCGGATCCGCAAAAAGCCGCGAAAAGATTTCGTACTGGACACTATCGGTGTCCTGAAATTCGTCCACCAGCGCGGCACGGTATTTTTGACGAACCGCATCCGCCAGCGGATCGCCGCTTTTTGAAACCAGCGCCTGTTTCACCAGAAGCAGTAAATCGTCAAAAAATTGAATATTTTTCTGGGACTTTTGGCTCCTCAATTCAATCGGCGCTGCAGCCAAAAGGTGTGATTTGAGGTAGACCAGATATTGTTGCAACTCGGTTTCTAATTCGGCGGCACACCGGTATAGGTCATCGCATAGATTAAAAAATTCATGGCTGGGTGGTGTTTGACCCTTGCGAGCGGACGTTTTTAATTTTTGAGCCGTAAATTTCTCAAAATTCTTGAACAGGGGAAACCCCGTGTTTTTGGGTGCCACATGCTGGTCCATACTGCTGGTCAAGGACAAAACCATCAGATCCCGTTTTGTCATGTCGGCGGCGCCCTGGCGGACTGTCCGGCTGCCATATTGTTTGCCGTTTAAAGACGGATCGTACAGCGCTTTTTGCACCGCCGGCCGTGCCCGCAACCATTGTTTTCGGACGCGATTATTGGCCTTGCGAAAAGCGCTCAGTGTTTCCAGAGCCGGTCTGTCGATCTGCGGTATAATGTCCATGTCGGCTGCCCCTATTTTGCCAAGCAGCTGTTGAAAGGATGAAGGCCCTTTGAGTTTTTGGGTTAAATAACTGACACACTCCAGGGGCGCATCGTATAGTTGACGCCGCCAGAAATCCTCGGCCACTTCTCGCTCCCATGCTGATGGATCGGAGACCAGCTCGGTGTCGAATAAATTTGAGGTTTCAAAGGCGTGCTCAAACAGGATTCGGGCGCAGAACCCATGAATGGTGAAAATGGGCGCTCTGTCAAAATTAACCAGGGCATCATGGATCA
>JASFGN010000471.1:0-3746 GCA_050123735.1 Desulfobacterales bacterium
CAGCTTTCATATGAACTGGCAATAAAGATACATAAATTCTCCTTGAAACTTCCTCGTTATGAATTGTTTGAGGAAGGCAGTCAAATCAATAAATTTATCCAGTACATGGAAAAAGAATGGAAATAGCGCTTCCACATTTAAAAATCCAATTTCCGACCGACAACTCGTAACCCGTAACACACAACACGAAACACCTAACTCGTGACGCGCAACTCGAAACAAAGGAGTCCAAAATGAAAGACGTCGTCATCGCTTCGGCCTGTCGTACCGCCATCGGCGCCTTTGGTGCAACTTTGAAGGACTGCCACGCTGCCGCGATTGCCGGTGTAACCATGAAAGCGGCGGTGGAGCGAGCCGGCATCGATTCAGAGTTGATCGATGATGTGCGCTTCGGCTGCTGCATGGAACCGGTCGACACGTTGAATGTGACGCGAATTGCGGCGCTTTTAGCCGGCATACCGGACAGCGTGCCGGCGGTGACGATCAACCGGGTCTGCATTTCCGGCATGGAAGCCGTTTTGTCCGGAATGGCGATGATCCAGGCCGGTATGGCGGACATTGTTCTGGCCGGCGGCGTCGAGCACATGTCCGGCGTGCCCTATTCGCTGCCGGGTGCCCGCTGGGGGTACCGCCTGCAGGACCAGCCGTGTATCGACAATTTGATCCGCGGGTTGCACTGCGGGTCCCACATTATCCCCCATCCGGAAGACGGCCCGGTGGATGCGGAAAAGCCGCCGCTCTCCTTATTTAAAGGCAAACCCTATATTATGGGGCATACGGCCGAATTTATTGCGCAACATCTCAACATCAGCCGCGAAGAAATGGACGAAGTCGCGCTGCGCAGTCACAACAACGTTGAGCGGGCCACCGAAGACGGATCGTTTAAAGCTGAAATCATCCCGATGGAAATTCCGCAGCGAAAAAAAGCACCTCTTATTTTCGATAAAGACGAACATTTCAGACCGGGGCTGACCCTGGCGGATCTTCAAAAACTGCCACCGGCATTCGTGCCCGACATCGGCAAGGTGACCGCCGGAAACTCCAGCGGCATCAACGACGGGTCCGCAGCGATGATCATCATGTCCGCTGAAAAGGCCAGGGATCTCGGCATTCAGCCGCTGGCCAAAATTAAGGCCATCGGCAGAGGGGGCTGCCACCCGTCGATTATGGGGCTCTCCCCGGTGCCGGCCGTTGCCGATCTGATGAAGCGCAGCGGTATCAAACTGGCCGACTTTGAACTGATAGAGATCAATGAGGCCTTTGCCGCCCAGTATCTCGGCTGTGAAAAAGAGCTGGGCCTGAATCGGGAAATCACCAATATCAACGGTTCGGGCATCGGCCTGGGACACCCGGTGGGCGCCACCGGGGCCCGTATCATGATCACCCTGCTGTATGCCCTCAAGCAAAAAAAGAAAAACCTGGGACTGGCCACCCTTTGCGGAGGCGGGGGGGTGTCGATGGCCTGCGCCATCGAAATAGTGTAGATTGGTGAATCTAAAAATCAACGTGCTGGGGAGCAACTCAAATTAATTCAAACATACGCCCCATAAATTCAAATACCGAATATCGAAATCCGAAACAAATTCAAATGACGGAAATTCAAATACATCAAACAAAAACGCTGTGCTTCACTATATAATAATTGATTATCATATTTTCAGTTTCGATCATTGGAGCATTTGGATTTATTATTTGTTTCGAATTTAGGGTTTCAAATTTCGAATTTTATTACCCAAGGAGAATCAGAATGAAACGATACATATTAGTGGCCACCTTAAGTATAATATTTATGACCATACCATTTGGAGCCCTTGCAGTGGATTGGCTGGCGCAGGCCGATAGAATTTTTGACCAGGGCGGGCTTGAGAATTACAAAAAGTCCATCGACGTTTACATAAAGGCGGTTGAAAAACAACCCGATGATTACGAGGCCGCCTGGAAATGCGCCCGGGCCCACCGTGAGTACGCCGATGAAGCCAAAAAGAAAGGAATCGAGGGCTGGCAGGATATCTGCGCTCAATACGGCAAGGCCGGGATGCAATATGCCCAAAAAGCAATTGAGCTAAAGCCGCAGCGCCCCGACGGGCACTATTATTACGGGTTGAATGTGGGCATTTATTCCGACGGCGTCAGTGTGTTTACCGCCCTGAAAGAAGGCTTGAAAGACAAGACCCAGAAGAGCTTTGAAGAAACATATGAAATCAACAAAATGTACAATGATGGCGGCCCGATGCTGTCTTTGGGTCGCTTCTGGGCGGTATTGCCCTGGCCGATGCGCGACCGCAAAAAATCCCTGGCGTATTACCGCGAATATCAGCAAACCGAATACTTTGCCACCAACACCGAAGCCCAGCTTTTCCTGGCCGAGCTCTTAATTCAAATCGGCGGAGATGATAACAAGGCCGAGGCCAAGGGGTATGTGGAAGAGGCGCTCAAGTCGGATGATCCCTATTTTAAGGATTGGGCCACCCAATTGCAGACCAAATTGAAATGAGCGCACCCTAAATTTTATTTCTGGCAATCATAAGAGACGATTTTTCCGATCCGGCCCCCGTCTTTGGTCGTTTCATAGAATATCCCGCAGACCGAATCTTTGCCTCTTTCCTTGACACTGAACATGGCCTGATCCGCCAGCGCCAGCAGCTCGGTGAGCGTGTCGGCATCATCCGGGAACGTGGAAACGCCCAGGCTGGAATGAATGCGAACATTTAAACCCGCTTTTTGAAGATAGATGGTTTCTTTGATTCGCTGCCGGATGGTTTCCGCCATTTCCAGCGCCTGCTGCTTGTCAAATCCGGGTAGGACCAGCACAAACTCATCACCGCCATAAGCCACCCCGAAGGCGGGCGCCGGCAAGGCGTCCATAAGGGTTGCGCCAACTTCCTGTAACGTTTTGCTGGCGTTGAGGTGCCCATGGGTATCAACGACTTGCTTAAAATCATCGATATCCATGAAGACCAGTGAAAACACATCACCGCCGGCAGCGCTTTTCTTGATCAAAACCGGCAGCGCTGTGTACAGGTAGCGGGTGTTGAAAAGGCCGGTCAGATTATCGTGAATCGCCTGCTCTTTGAACTCTTGTTCACTTTTTCTCAGGGCATCTTGAACCTGTTTCAGATGTTCCTCGGCTTCCATCTCCTTGGTGACGACCGTTAAATTGCCCAGAGAAATATAGATTTGGTCCGATTCAAACGATTCCAGTTTGGCCTGATCTTTCAACCAATAGGTTTTACCGTCAACTGCCGCTACTTTGTAAACGGCTTCTAAAATACCGCTTCTTTTAACCTCTTCTCTGAGTTCGGATTTGCGCTCGAGAAGTTCATCGCTCTTCAAAATCACTTCCTGCAGATCTTCGGGTCTGTCCATTTTTGAATAGATGTGTCGCTCCACAATACTGTTTCTGAAGATTTCCGATGCATCCGCATAATCACAGCCCAGCAGCTGGATGAGCTGCCGGCCGACAAATTCATACCAGATCACGTGCTGCGTTTCCTGCCATGCGGCAATATAGGGAATAGCAGGGGTTTCCAGGCGGTCAAATGCTTGAAAGTTATGGATACAACGGACGATGTGGTCTTTTAGCAGCTGACTGTAGTTGCCCTTTAAAATATGACCATAGTAACCATCGGGGATCTTATGACGTGACATACAGGCAATCCAATTCTTTTGAGTATATCGTCAGAATTCGGCGGTGCTGGCTTTCTCCTGCGGGGGCAGAGCTCGGAGGTCGATCCGGGTGTGTCACA
>JASFGN010000472.1:0-3740 GCA_050123735.1 Desulfobacterales bacterium
GTCCTTATTGCGGATGATGCTGGTATCCGGCTCAATGGGGTGCGGGTGGGCATAAATCAATCCCAAAATACGCCAGGGCAGCCGGTTGTTCATCTGGTGGGTTCTTTCAACCACCATTTGCTCATCGGTGTTGACCAGCAGACTGATATGGCAGGCGGCGCAGGTGGGCGCCGTGAAATCTTTACCGATGGTCCACGGCACGGCCTTAAAATCCCAGGTGGCCTGTTTGCTTGAAAAAATGTTGCCATGTTTGCTGGCGGCATAGACCTTGTATGCGGGCACATCGGGCCCTACATGGCATTCCTTGCAGGTATAGGGTTTACGCGCCACTTCAATCGAAAACGCATGCCGGGTATGACACGCCGTGCAGGCGCCCATGCTGCCGTCCAGATTAATGCGCCCCACCCCCTGGTTGGGCCAGCCCTTGATGATCGGAAATTCCAGTTCGCCGGCGGCTTCGGTGTCGCGGGTTTCATAACCGGCCAGCGTCAGTTTGGTGCCGTGACAGTAATAGCAGGCCTCGGCCCGGGTGGCATCGTTGGCCGGCGCCAGCTTAATGTTCCCGTTTTTGTATGTCGTTTCTGCCAGAATCGCATGCTCATGTTTTAAGTGCAGTTCATTGTTGGCCAGATTTCCGTATGCATGGGCCATAATATTTTCGGCGTACTGCTTTCTTTCGGTTGCATGACAGGTCTGGCAGTCATCAGGGCTTACGACCACATGAACCTCATAGCCGTTGTGCTCGAATGTATCGGCGTGCGCCTTGGGTCTGAGCGTGTGGCACTCGGCACAGCCCACCACAACATTTTGCAGGTTTTCAGGAACCGTCTGGCTGGACACTTTGCGGGCAACACCTTCCACCGTCATGGCCTTTTTAGGGGTGATCAGCGCGTGGCGGCTTTTTTGCCAGCCGCTGACGATGCCTGGATGTATCGATGCATGGCAATCGATGCATTCGCTGCTGGCTTCGCTGAGGGGGATGTCCTCCGCCTGAGCAGGGTTATTGATCAGCATGCACATGCAGACAGTCAGGACCAGCAATAATCGTTTCATACAAAACTCCTTAGGGATAATGAGAAAGGCATCATGAAGGTTAAGGACGGCTTCCAAAAATGGCTTCAAGCGCTGTTTGCCGGTAATCAAAGATTTCATTCAGTTTGCTGCCTATTACCATATTGTGCAGGATTTGTCCAAACAATCCAAACCTGAGAACATAGTCAACGGTATCGCGCATCTCAATGCCGCCACTTTTTTCGATAAACCGGTGCTGGTGGTGCCAGAACCGATACGGTCCCGCGCGCATTTCATCGACAAAAAATACCGGCTCGTCAACATGCGTAATCTCGGTAATCCAGGTCGTCGGCATGCCCAAAAGCGTCTTGAGGCGATAAGTGATCATCATACCGGCGTGCATCTTTGCCGGAATGCGGTTGGTTATTTTAAAATCAAGCCAATCCGGGGTAATCTGCGGAAGGTTGCGGGGATCAGAAAAAAATTCCCAGGCGGTTTCAATCGATACGGGTAAAAATTGGTCGCGCTCAAGTCGATACAGTTTCATAGGTACCAGCACGTTTTGCCGCTTACGATGGGATCAAGCGGTATTATAACGTCAGCTGAACGTGTTTCCAGATTAAGATTCAGGTTGCCTTGACGGTAAGGCGCAGCTGTCGTGCAATTTGGGCGTAAACCGTTCCGGCCCCTGTGTCAGGGTTCTGCCGCTATGCCGGGCGATGGCCTTAAGCATGCCGGCAAAAACCCATTGATGAAACGGATAAAACGCATACCAGTAAATAAACCCGCCGAGCCCTCTGGGCATAAAGCGTGAGATCAGCTGCAGTTCGGATCGCTCTTCGCCAAAGGCGCTAATTTGAAATTCCAGCAGGGCATCGCCGGGCGCCTTCATTTCAGAGAGCAGCACCAGCCGCCGGACAGGCTCCACCGCCAGCACCCGCCAGAAATCAACGGCCTCTCCCACCGAACGACCCGTCCGGTTTGAGCTTCCCCGGCCAAGGCCCGGCCCGCCTGCCAGTCGATCGATCCATCCCCGCAGCCGCCAGAGCTTATCGCCGAAATAATAGCCGCGATGGCCACCGATTTTAGAAACCAATTCCCAGAGCAATTCTGCCGGGGCACTTATTTCAGCGCGATAGCCGCATTTTAAAATAGTGCCGCCCGCCCAATCCGCATCGCCGCAATGGGCCCACTCAGGCTCCAGCAGCTCGCCGGCATCTGCCCAGCAGCTATCCACTTGCTGTTGCCGAACCCGATCCAGCGCCATCCGAATCGCTTCCCGGCAACTCAAAAGCTTCTGTGGAATAATGGCTCGGATGCGGTTTTCGGAGCACACCGCTGCACTGGTCAACCCTTCGGTCAGCGGCAGGGCAATCGATGCCGGTACCGGGCTGATAAAATGAATCCAGTAGGCACTCAGGGTCGGCGTCAGAACCGGCACCGGGATAACCCACCGTTTGCGCAAATGGGCTTCTTCTGCATAAATATCCAATAGTTCGCGATAGGTCAGAATATCGGGGCCACCGATATCAAACGTCTCACCGGTGGTCTCCTCGTGTGCCAGGCACGCCACCAGATAGTGAACCACATTGCGGATGGCAATCGGTTGGTTGAGCGAAAACACCCAGCGCGGTGTGGTCATCACCGGCAGATGCTCGACCAGGTAACGTAAAATCTCAAAAGAGGCACTGCCGGATCCCAGAATCATCGGGGCCCGCAAATCGGTGGTGGGCACCGGCCCGGCCTGAAGAATTTCGGCCACTTCAATGCGGGATTGTAAATGTTTGCTCAGGGCGGTGTCCTGCGCTTCGGCCAGCCCACCCAGGTAAATGATTCTTTCCAGACCTTCTGATGCGGCGGCGTCGACCATGTTGCGGGCTGCTTTACGGTCGGCTTCGGCAAATTTCTTTTTCTGGGCGATCATGGAATGCACCAGATAATATGCCGCCCGGCAGCCTTTGGCCGCATTTTTCAGGGAGGCCTTATCCAGCACATCCCCCTGAACCAATTCAATCTGTTCGTGCCGCGCCCAGGGGCGGCACCCAAGTTTATCCAGCGAACGGCCCATGGCCCTCACGCAATAGCCGGCCTCAAGCAGTGCCGGAATCAGCCGGCCCCCGACGTAACCGGTCGCCCCGGTCACCAGAATGGGTTGGGGAGTCATCATTCGCCCTTTCACATGCTCAACTGGTTAAATTTAGCTTGAGAGAATCTGACAATCCGGAGTATTGGAGTACTGGAGTGTTGGCGTGTTGTAAAAAACTCTTGACCCTGCAGCATTACAAGCTTCTTTAACCATTACTCCAGTTCTCCACTACTCCATCACTCCTGAGAGAATAAGACGAAAGTTTTAAGCTTAAGGTTTACTATTCTTATCGTTACTGATTCCAAATTTATTTTTGAAAAAACCGTGAATTGAGTTTTAAACCGCCGGATTTTGCCCGAGGGCCCCGCCAATAGTCGGGACTTCACATCTGTTACAAATAAGGCACGTGTTCAGCAAGGCGTCGATTCGATTTAAACGCGGATCGCATGAATCGTGGCTGAAAGCCACTCCCACTTCATGAAATTGTCCTTTGCCGTTTTACTGTATTGTTTCCACAGACGTGTGGGAGCGGCATCTTGCCGCGATTTTTGAGCATTTTAAATTGAATCGCAACGCAGCCATCGGGCAAAAAACGGTAGTTTAAACTCAAATCAGACGTGGGTTCTGAGCTTGAGCTCCACCG
>JASFGN010000473.1:0-3735 GCA_050123735.1 Desulfobacterales bacterium
CCTTGAACCTCTTGTCGTCAATTTTTGAACGGATATAAAATACATTGCGGCGGTCGACATTTCCGCTGGTGGTCAGTTTTTGGACTTTTTCCGATTTTGTTATCGCAACCTGAGAGTCGCGGTAAATACGCGCCGAAAATTCGGACTTGCCCGATCCCATGGGGCCGATAACAAGCGTTCGGCGGTCCGGTTTGGTAAAATCAAAATGATTGATGGCGTGATGGATGCGAAGTTTGGGAAAACCGAGGCTTTTTATGAAACTTTGAGTCTGTTCGGAAATTTCAGAAGGTGCCAAACTATTTCTCCTTTGAAAAACTTCATTACATTAAACATAAAAAAGCTGTCAAGCGTTTAGGTGCCGGGTAGGGAGCCAATGGCGCCAGCTCATGGCTCCCACCTTCGCCTATGAGGCTACGGTGGACAGGCATAGCTGATAGCTCAAAGCTAACCACAGATTCCGCACCCGCCCGCCTCGCCTTGCTCGCATGGCGGGCGTGGGATTCAGAAAAGTGTCAAATCATAAATTGTAAATAATGGGAAAGGCTTGATTTTATGCGTATCTTTTTATTGGATTATGGGTCCAGGATTCCCGACTTCGCTCTGGCAAGCTTGGCCGTGGCAGGCAGGTTTCAGGATCCAGACTGCTTGACGAATAGACATTTTTTTTGGCAATCAGACTTTTGAAATTGATCAGGCTTCTACTGCTTCGAATGTTCACTCTCAGCGGCAAGCGACGCTCACCTTCTATACCCTGAACGGTTGATTAAATCTCCGATTCCGGCTCTTAACGGACCTCCACCTCGTCTAAAGCAGACCATCCTTCCGATCAGGCTTCCAAAGCGGTATTCTTTTAATCGGCAGCGACGCTGAATTTCTAATTGCTGAACGTTTCCAAAGGCCATCACCCATATTTGATATTGTCCGGAAGAAATGTTGGCTTGATATCCCGAACACACCATTTTTCAGCGTGAAAACAGGTGGTTCTGACATAAAGAAAGGAGGTAAAAAATGAAAAGGGTTATAAAGTCAGGAAGCTTTTTAATGATCATTGCCCTGTGCATGGTGCCTGCCTCCGGCCAAGCCTTTAATCCGCTCGCTCATATTTATATTGCCGAACATGCCTGCCCGCACTGCGGTCCTAAAGTTGACTACTATTACGGCAGCATCGCGCCGGATATCGCTCTATATGTTGCTGAACCTGCAGCCTGGCCGACTTCATTTGAAGATACTCACGAAGACGAGGATTATATCGATCTCAGAGAATTTGCCTGGGGATCCACTCAAATGGCTTTTGCCCGGGGCTGGCTGACCCACGGCCAAAATTCAGCGCTTCCAGGTGCGGACTATTTTGCGCACATTAAGTATACGCGCAGCTCTGATAGCGATCCAAGCGCCCCGGGATACGTCATCGAAAAGGCCGAAGAACTTTCAGACACTTATTCAAAATTCATCGATATTGATTTTGCCCATTACGTGATTGAAGCAACCATAGATTTATTGCTAAAGAAAGATGATTCAACGCTTCCGGGAAAGCTGTTCTTTGCCAACTTATTTCGCTCCTGGCAGGACCGAAGCCTTCTGATGCGCGTCTATGTCTGGCGATGGTGGCAAAGAAGGACCGACTGGCTGACATTGGCAACAGCCGAATTGACGTTTCGTCAATTGGTTAACCGTTATGCCATGGCCCTCATGCTGCCCGCGCCGATGGACGCAAAGGCCCTGGCTGAGTTAGGCGCAGAGCTGGCAAGTGAATTGTTCGGCCTGGAAGGTATTACAGCTGAAATGCTTTTAGATGAAATTTTGCCGGCCGCCATCGATCTTTGTCAGGATGATTATCAGATCCCCATTATGGAGGCCATTTCAGCGCTCAGCGCGTGCCTGCCGTAGTGTAAAAAGCGGGACGTCCATGAAATTATAACTCTCTTATCGGGCAGACCGAATGCAATTCTTTTGGCGCCCCCCTCAAAGTTTAGGCGGTGTTAAATCTGGCCAGCGACAGATCTCCTTTGGATAAAGGCCCGGGCCACCCACCAGCATGCATCAATGCAGCCCCCAGCTCGCCGAGGGCATCACCGGATTTTGCTGCGTAACCATTGCCGCCTAAAAGCAGCCCGATTCTGCCGTCCTCTATCAGGTCGATAATCGGCCTTGCATCCGGGGTGTGGCAGGTTGCGCAGGGCAGATACGTCCATGCAGACAGGTCTAAGTTCGGCATTATGCGCCTGAGCTCGTCGAGCAGAATAGCGGCAACATCAGTGTCCGCGCCGTGACGGAACCAGTGATTGAGAGCTTCGGCAGTGTTCAGTGTCGGGCCCGGCTCGGCAATCCCGATTTTCAGGTAGTAGTTTCCATCCGGGTACTTCAATGGCGGGAGTAAATAGGTATTGGGTCGCTTCTTGGGCGGCCGTGAAATAATGCTCGGCATGCCGGCGAAATCATGTGCCACAGTTTGTTTGGGCACCTGTATTAAAACGACGCCGGTTTTACGTGCACGAAGCGGTAGCTGCTGCGAAATGAGACGGTCGACCGCACCGTAAGCTCCGGTGGTAAGCAGTATTTTGGCGGCCCGCAAAGACTGATTGGCGCGTGTTTGGAGTTCAACGCCTCCGGATGTGATACTCAGATTGATCACATAATCGTTAAAATACCGGACCCCGGCTGCCTGTGCACGGGCAGCCATGGCTCGAACGTAGGCCCGCGGGTTGAGTGTTCCTGAGTTGTGCGACTGATACAGGGCTGCGGAAATCCCATCCCCTGAAAGATATGGATATCTTTGTATTGTCTGCGCATCGGAAAGGCGCTCTACGGTTATGGCATCATCTGCTGCCAGAAGCGTAATTTGTTCAATGCGCGCCGCGTCATTGTCGAGCCACAGAAAGCCGCATTCATTGAAAAATCGGATGCCCGCGGCCTGTTCGAGCTGGCGGTATCGATCAATCGATCTTCTGGCCATATGGCTCCAGAAAATATCTGCGTCCAGCATCCGCGTGATGCGCCCCTCATCGTGGTGACTTGCTTTCGGAATGGCAGCATCCGTTTCGGCCAAAGCCTCTGACGGGCCGATCAAAACCACCCATTTCGATGATGCCGCCAGATGCATGGCGGCCGCGCTGCCCATCACCCCGCACCCGATGACAATATATGTGAAGTCCATTGCGATTTAACCTACGATTGAGTGTCAGCTGCAAAATGCCGTTAAATCAATTTTAGTAATAAAGCGGGTTTCCGGCTTGGCAGACACTTCGCCGGGCAAGCGTAAAAACACGGTCAGCAGAAACAATGTTTACATCAAGACATGCTTATTTAAAGATTCTATTTATTCGGCCAGCAGAGGTGCTGATTTTGTTGATTCGCCCTCTTGAGAAGTAGACAGTTTATATATTTCAGGCGGTATGTCTTCGAGCCGCTCTTCATTGAGCTGGGTTGAAAGCGGCGCATAATAAAATGCCAGCTTGAATTGTCCTGTGGCTTCGATCTTTTTTAACTTGATCTTCACATCGCCGTCTTTCCAGCGATACACCCGCTGCTTTGTTTGAGAATTAAAAGAACTTTTGGCGACACCATACTGGGCGTCAAATGCTTTCTTTAGTTCATCAAACTGGGCGGGCGTGTGCATCTTAACAAAAACAGCGAAGAATTTGTCATTGTAAAAGCCATAAAAAACGCCTGCAACCGGCTGGTCGGATATCTGGTAACGCGTGTTCGGTTTGGCGCAGTATACGGCCCGGTTCGCCT
>JASFGN010000474.1:0-3729 GCA_050123735.1 Desulfobacterales bacterium
CTTAATACTGTTTAGGTTTTTCGGCATTGCCATCCTGGAGGACTCGGGTTACCTGGCACGGGTGGCCTTCATGCTGGATCGCATATTTCGTATATTTGGCCTGCACGGCAGCTCGGTGATGGCTTTTATCGTATCCGGCGGAATTGCCGGCGGCTGTGCGGTACCGGGCGTGATGGCAACCCGCACCCTCAAGTCACCCCGTGAACGCCTGGCAACGCTTCTGACCGTGCCCTTTATGAACTGCGGCGCCAAGCTACCTGTATTTGCCTTGTTAATTGCCACATTTTTTGCCCGTTATGAGGCGCTGATTATGTTTCTCATCACCCTCGGCGCCTGGGCCGGAGCGTTGCTGGTTGCCAAACTGCTGCGCGTCACGGTCATCAGAGGCTCGGCAACGCCTTTTGTAATGGAGCTGCCACCTTACCGCATGCCCACCTTCAAGGGCCTGGCGATACACACCTGGGAGCGCACCTGGCAATATATCAAAAAGGCCGGCACAGTGATACTGGGGCTGTCGATTGTGCTGTGGGCCATGATGACCTTTCCCGGTCTGCCGGAATCAACGCTTGCCGAATTTGAAAAACAACGCCAGCTGGAAATAAGCCGGGTGCCGCCTGCAATTGCCAGCGAGCTGAAAAGCGCCGGTGATAAAACTGAACTTTCCGTCCCGGCTTATCATCTGAGGCAAAGCCTGCGACGCATCAATGCGGCTGAAGCCGAAGCCGGGTTGCGGTATTCGATTGCCGGGCGCATCGGGGGTGCCCTGGAGACCGTTTCGCAATGGGCCGGTTTTGACTGGCGAACCAATATCGCTCTGGTGGGCGGCTTTGCCGCTAAAGAAGTCGTGGTCTCCACACTGGGTACCGCCTACTCACTGGGCGAGGTGGATCCGGAGCAAGCCGGCTCGCTGTCTGCAACGCTGGCCAGAGACCCCGGTTGGTCGCCCTTGTTGGCCATCGGCCTGATTGTTTTTACGATGTTTTATTCGCCCTGTTTTGTCTCGGTTATCTGTATTACGCGAGAATCCGGCTCCTGGAAATGGGGCGCATTTGCAATGGCATTTAATACATTGCTGGCCTTTATATTAGCGGTGATCATCTTTCAAGTTGGGTCCGCCCTGGAAATTATGGTGAACTAGCAATGCAAACTATTATTGTCATCATCATCGTTGCGATTGCTGCCGCGTTTTTGATCCGAAAGTTTATAGGCAATTTTAAACAGGAAGACGCCTGCAGTTGCGGCTGTTCAAGTTGCCCGGCAGACACGGCCGCAACGTGTGAAGAAAACCCGGATAATGTTCAGTCGCCTTAAACTTCGAGGCAGAATCGGACCGCTAAATTAACCACGAAGATCACGAAGAACACAAAGAAAGATGTCTTAAGAAAAACCTAAAAAAACTTCGTGAACTGCGTGCCCTTTGTGGTGAAAAATTTTGAAAAATAAGCCGACGAGCCAGATGTCACTTTTTAGTTTGAATTTCAAAGGTTCCTAAAGGAATTATAAAATGCGCCGTTCAGAAATGCTAAGCTCAAATATGGAAGACTATCTTGAGGCCATTTTCCACATTTCGGAAGAAAAACAGGCTGCCAGAGCCAAAGACATTGCCGACAGGATGGGAGTAAACAAATCTTCTGTCACCGGGGCTCTGCGATCACTTTCTGAAAAAGGCCTGGTGAATTATGTGCCTTACGATATCGTCACGCTGACCGCAAAAGGCAAAAAACTGGCGGTAGAAATTGTCAGAAGGCATGCGGCGCTCAAAGAATTCTTCATCAAAATCCTGTTAATTGATCCGGATGAGGCCGAGGAAGCCTCCTGCAGGGTCGAACACGCCGTCTCAAAAAACATTATCGACCGGCTTGTGCGCTTTGTTGAATTTATGGAAATCTGTCCCCGGGGCGGGAAAAAATGGTTAAAGGGATTTCGACGCCATTGCGAAAACGGCGACACTACCGAGCTTTGCGGCGATTACATCTCAGTCTGTCTCGAAGATTTGAAAAAAAGAGAGCGGCAAATCACATCTTCACGAAAAGATCAGATCTCTTAAAGGGTTTGATAGGATCGACGATAATCAGCGGGCAGGTGGGGACTTGGGCATATTTTGAATGGCTTCTTTTAATTTTTTGGAAAAATCCTCGGGAACTGACCTGTTTCCCGCCTGTTTGCAAAGATCAATGGTCCGTTTCAGGGTCTGCAGACACACAAAGCAGGGAACGCATTCTTTGACGTGTTTTTCGATGTCGCGGCAGGTGACTTCGTCCAACTCATTATCCAGATATTCAGATAGTTTTTCAAAAAGTTCCAGGCAGTGCCTGTGATCGTGCTCATTCTTATTCATTTTCAAAATACCCTTTCAACCTGTCCCTCAAGTATAAGCGTGCCCGGTGCAATCTGACTTTTACGTTCGCTTCCGATAAATTCAGGATCTGGGCCGTTTCGGCCGTATCAAATCCCTCAATGTCGCGCAATACGATGACCAATCGATACTTTTCCGGCAGCGTAAAAATCGCTTCGTTGATCTTGTCCAGAAGCTCATTGCTCAGCACCTTGTCCAGGGGCAGTTGCGCCCAATCGGGTACCTGCTGGGGAACCTCGGCTTCACCCTGAGGATAAAACTCATCCAGGGATAATTCCCGTTGCGGCGCAAATTTAGACTTGCGCCTTTTTTTGATGCAGGTGCTGGCGGCTATCCGGTAAAGCCAGTTTTTAAATTTCGTTTCGTACCGGAAATCTTTCAAATACCTGAACACATTTAAAAAGGTTTCTTGAACCGTGTCTTCGGCATCGGCTGCATCCCGGCACATGCGAAGGCTGAAATTGTAGAGCTTTTGCTCGTAGCTTTTGACAAGATCCGCGAATCGGTCAAATTGGCCTGAATTAATGGCCCGTACAAGCTCAAAATCTTTATCTTTTATCTTTTTGCGATTCGCTCGCTTGGGTGCTGTCATGATTGCTTGTCACCTGACAAGAATCCTTCAGTCAGGTCGAAATGCCCAATTTGGGGAGGATATAGGCCTGCAGGAGATACCAGACGCCTACAATGATCAACATAAGGATAATATCTTTCATCACCAGACTCCTCCGTAAGTAATAAGATCTCAGCGGGCTTTTGTCCACTGTTTTTTGAAAATCAGGCAGTACAGGTTGACCAGCAAGAATATCATGACAAAACCCAGATGACTCAGGTTTAAGGCAATAATGAATTCGGGTGAAAAGACGAAAACCGGGAAATTTTTGATCACGAATAAAATTCCCGTCAGGATGATACCCAAAAGCAGCGCCCCCCGCAGATAACCACTGATGGTAATTTTACGATGCGCTCGATTGAGGATTGCATATTGAACGATTATATAGGCGACAACCGCCAGTAGCATGGCTGCGGCAACATAGTGCACATAGCGGGTGGTCCAGAAGTTGGCCAGCCAGCCAAATCCGGGGATATCCGACAGATAGTAGCGTTTATAAATCGGCATCTGGCCAAAACCGGTCAGGGCCATGAAAAATACCGTCAGTATATAAAGGTAACCCATCGGTCGATTCTGGCGATTTGAATGGGTGAGCGAAACGGCAGCAGCTTTCATCAGGCACGCTCCTTCGTCTTGTTGGATTTTTGGGTATAGTTGTAAATTTTCCTGGCGGCGGCTGCGATACCGGCCAGCGGGGCGATCACCATGGCGGCGGCCAGATTATTGGCATCCGCCATCCGGTCGGAAACGGCGGCCAGATGCG
>JASFGN010000475.1:0-3727 GCA_050123735.1 Desulfobacterales bacterium
TATTGCCCCTGGCTGTTCTGGGGATATTGCTGCTGTTTGCCGGAGGCGAATTGTGCCTGACCATACTCGATTTGACCACCCGCAAAGACCTTTTCGTGAGTCTGGTTATCTTGGGCATAACCCTGGCCACCAATTTGGCGGCCGGTTTCATTGTCGGTATCGCCGTGGCTTACCTCCTCAAATCCGAAAAGCTCAGCGTTTAAATCAGGGATGTCGGCATCATCCCAATTCTGATCGTTCAAATCCATTTCATGCGCTCGAGGCTGTAGTGAATGAATATGTCTTTCCCGGGGAAAATCGTCCGCTCCTGTACCTGTTGAGGCGTTAATCCCACGGTAAAGGGCAGGTTGCCGGCGATGATCGTGGCAACAACCTGCCCTGTGTTTTTTTCCAGGCTGAGCCGGGATACGATCCCCCGCAGGACATGATCATCAGTGCCGGCCCTTGGTTCGGATTCGCTGACAGCAAGGTCTTCGATGAGCGCTGCGGCTTCCTGGTTCGGCGGCGCAGGAACAAGCAGTTGCTGGTGGTCGGATAAAACTTTAACCCATTTCCCCGGTTCTGGTTCCTGCCAGGGGCCGAAAACGATGCTCTCCCGGCCGGTTCCAAAAATTTTGCCTTTGAAGATGTGCCGGATCTCATCGCAAATTTCGTAAAGCCACTGCCAGTCGTGACTGGCAACAATAAGTGTCGCACCCCAGTGCTGGCGAGCCCTCAGAGAGGCCTCCTTGATCAGCTGCGCGCTGGCCGCATCGACACTGGCGGTGGGCTCATCCAGCAACAGCACTTCAGGCTTTAATGCCAGCCGCGCTGCCAGCGCCACCCGCTGAGCCTCCCCGCCCGAGAGGGCATACCAGGGGCGCCGTGCGAAGTCGCGGCTCGACAAACCCACCCAGGTAAGCGCTTCGCTAACCCGATCGGCAATATCACCGCCGTTGCCCCTCAATTTCAAACCGTAGGATACATTGTTGAACACGCTGCGCTTCATCAGAAAAGGCTCTTGCGGCAACAGCGAAATCAGAAACCGGGCTTCATCTTTAAACGGCGCGACTTCACGGCCATTAAACAGGATTTTCCCCCGGGTGGGTCTTTCAATCAGTCCCAGCAGCCTCAACAGCGAGCTTTTGCCACTGCCGTTGGGACCGATGATGCCCAAAATGGATCCCGGTCGGACGGCAAGATGTTCAATGGACACAACAGTGTTGTCACCATATGAATGCACTAAAGATCTAAGCTCGTATACGAGTTGGTCCACGTTTAAACCCTTCGGCGCAAAAATGAAACCGAGATATTCACGCAAAACGCAATCGCCAGCAAAACGATGCCCAGAGCAACGCCCAATCCGAATTGCCCCTTGTTGGTTTCCAGGGCGATGGCCGTGGTGATGGTGCGCGTATGCCACTTGATGTTCCCGCCGACCATCATGGAAATTCCGACCTCGGTCATGACGCGGCCGTAGGCCGCAATTGCCCCTGCCAGCAAACCGTGCCGCGCCTCCCACAGACTGCTGATAAAAAGCTGCCGCCGGTTGGCCCCCAGCGACATGATCGCAATTCGAAGCTTTTCGTCCATGCTTTCGACCGCAGTGGCGCTCAGGCCGATTATGATCGGCAGCGCCAGAATGGTCTGGCCGATGGCAATTCCGGGCAGGGTGAACAGCAGGCCGAAATTGCCCAGCGGACCGCGTTGGGTGATAAATGCGTATACGAGCAGGCCGATAAAAACCGTCGGCAGGGCCATCAATGTATCCACCACGGTTCGCAGGGGCTTTTTCCCCCTGAAGTCGAAATAGCCGAGGCAAAAGCCCAGCGGGATCCCGATCAGCAGGCTGCAGCAGATCGAGTAGCTCGACACCTTGACCGTGGCCCATATCGCCGAGTAGGTTTCCGCGTTGCCGCTGGCCAGCAGATGAAATGCCTGGAAAAATCCTTCTAAAATAAATTCCATGACCGCACATATAAATGCGACTGCAAAGAGAATGCCTGAGGGCAATCGATACGGTGCACTGCAGTCGCATTTTAGTTTGTTTTTTTCAGAAAGCTACATTTTGGCATTCGGTGTAAAGAGGGGTTTTCCTAACAGCTTGAACTCTTTTATCAAATTCTGCGCATCCGGCCCGGCGATCCATTTTATAAATTGCTGGGCGGTGTTGTAGTTGGCCTTGGCACAATGCGTGGGGTTGACGGCGATCACACTGTACTGATTGAGCAGGACCGCGTCGCCTTCCACCAGAATTTTGAGCGGCGGATTGCCTTTCAGATTGCTCTCATATTTGATGTAGGTGCCCCGGTCGGTCATTGTATACCCGTTGCGTTCGGCCGCAATGTTGATGGTGGCCAGCATCCCCTGGCCGGTCTGCACGTACCAGCTTTCTTTCTCGGGGACCGGCAGATCGGCAGCCTTCCAGAGGGAAAGCTCCTTTTTGTGCGTTCCGGAATTATCCCCCCGGCTGGTAAAAACGGCCTGTTTGGTTTTCAACGTCGCAAACGCATCTTTTATGGATTTGCCCTTGATGCCGGCCGGATCAGACTCAGGCCCGATGATGACAAAATCATTGTACATGATCTCGAGACGTTCCGTGCCGAAGCCGTCGGCCACGAATTTCTTCTCGGCCGGGGGCGCATGGACCATGAGAATGTCCACATCGCAGTTTTCGCCCAGTTTGAGCGCTTTGCCGGTACCGGTGGCGGTCCACTTTAACTCGATTCCGGTGGCCTCTTTGAATTTGGGGGCCAGATAATCCAGTAATCCGGTGTTATCGGTGCTGGTCGTCGTCGCCATCATCAGCATATTCTCTCCAGCCGCAGCGCTGTCCGGCCGGAGATAAACAACCAGCATCAGGCAAAAAACAGCAACACATAACCGTTTCATTTTTGACTCCTTCCATCCCATTTTAAAAAATGGGAACCGTTATATTATTGACGAACCTCAACGAGATGCCGTAATTCCGGCGGCAATCGATCGTAGTCGGTTTGACTCGGCACGCGGGCCGGCAAAAACGGCGGCTGCCCCATGGAATTCAAGATTTCAAGCCCGCCGGCTGGATCAAGCAAATACTGTAGAAAGGAGACCGCACCCTTTGGGTTGGGACTCCGGTTGATCAGCGTAACGCCGTAAGTGATGGATTTACCGGTTCGCGTCATCCAGCTGCCCTCTTTTTTACCGGTCACCTTTACCGTGGCCTGTTTGTAAAAATCATCGAATTTGTAGTTGCCCAGGTTGATCTGATCGTCGAGCTTAATGTATTTAAGATCATGCTGGGCGGCGACCGAAAGATATTCCCATCCATAATCCAGTTTGCCGCTCTTGAGCAATTCAACCAGCTCAACGGCCTTGGCCTTGACGTTTTCTTTGGGGCGATTGGCAATCAATTGATCGGTTAGGCCCGGTTTTTGGTAGAACTTTTCCGCCAGTTGCAGCACCATCAGGCTGCGATAACCGCAGGGGTCCAGATTGGGGTCCGAATGTCCCCAGGACACATCTTTGTTGGCCAGAATCTCATACCAGTTCTGCGCATTAATCTCGTCGGCATACCGGCTGCGGTCCGTGTAGCAGAGCACCAGCTGGTTTGTGGCAAAACGAATGTTCCAGCTGGCTTTGGCCGGGATCAGCGATTTGTCAATAACGGCATAATCTGCCGATGCCATAATATCGACCACGTGGTCTTGATCTGAAATTAGTCGCGCCATTTTTGTGCTTCCGCCGGCTGCGCGAACAATATCAATTG